>JBFHGG010000193.1:0-1507 GCA_041583235.1 Halarcobacter sp. | reverse complement strand
ATACTTCACATTTTCCCTAAGAATATAACAATCATATATTAGTCTTAAATATTGAAAATTTATTCGATTGTTTACTTTTAAAAAAAATTATAACATACTTTTTAAAATAAAGAAAATTTTTTATTAGTCAACTTTTATAGTCCCGGACAGTAATATTAAATGTCCACCCTATTAGAGTAGAAAAAAATAGAAAAACCACTGATCTTCTGTTAATATTGTTAATAACGACAAAAACAATAGGAGAAAACCAATGGCTCAAAATTATAATAACACAATTCATATCTGTTTAGGAAGTCATTTTACTTGGGATGAGAGATTAAGATTAGAGTACTTTTTAGCTGGGAAGAATAAATATCCTAAAATTACTAATAGAGAAGAATTAGCTAGAATATTTAATAAAAATTCAAAAACTATTAGTAGAGAAATCAAAAGAGGAACTGTCGTTCATATTAGAAGTGAAATACCATTTGAAGTAAAAGAATATAATGCGTTATTTGCTCAAAATGATGCTAATTATAAGAGTGAATCAAAAGGACCTGGATTAAAAATTGAAAGTAATTATGAACTATTAAATGAGTTAAGGTTATTAATAGTTGATAAACAATATAGTCCATATGCAGCAAAGGCTTATTTAGATAAAAAAGGATGGCCAACTGATTTAACATTATGTGAAAAGACAATATATAATTACATTAATAATGATTACTTGCGAGATATAACGACAGATAATTTATTGTATAAAGGAAAGCGAAGAAAGCCTACAAAAGGTCCCAGTAAGCATTCTAGGGCATATGCAGCAGAACATAGCATAAGTAAAAGGCCTAAAGAAGTTAATGATAAAACTACATTTGGACATTGGGAAGGAGATAGTGTTGTTGGACCAAGAGGTAATGGATCAACTAGTCTTTTTACTTGTACAGAAAGAGTTACAAAGTTAGAAATAATTAGAAAAACTCCTAGTAGAAAACAAGAAGAAGTTGTAACAGTGTTTGATAAATTAGAAAGAGCTTCAGGGTCTGGAAAGTTTAAAAAATTGATAAAGAGTTGTACCTTCGATAATGGTGTTGAATTTTCTTCAGGAGAAGGAATAATAAAATCAGTTCTAACAAAAGGAAAAAGGTTTGATATTTACTATGCTCATCCATATAGTTCATATGAGAGAGGATTGAATGAAAATCATAATGGAATAATAAGAAGATTTATTCCAAAAGGAACTGATATTATATCAATCCCTGCAAAAAAAATAAGAGAAATCCAAGACTGGATGAACAACTATCCTAGAAAAAGCTTAGGTGGATTATCACCTATTGAAAAATATAAAGAAATTTATGGAGAAAAGAGTAATCTTCCTTCATATATCGTAACAAAGGAAGAATAGTGGACATTTTACTTTACACTAGAGGGTCAACTTTTATAGTTTGGTAGCATTATATTTTACAAACTAAATATATTTGAGAGTATTAACATTGCCAAATAAGTACAAAAAACAGAACTTAAGATAGTAATT
>JBFHGG010000192.1:0-1548 GCA_041583235.1 Halarcobacter sp. | reverse complement strand
TCTGATGTATTAATTGTTTACTAAACAAGTAATTAACTAAATATTTTATACATATCAGACATATTATTTTTTACTCTTTTATACTCATCTGATGTATAAAATCTTCAGTTTATAATCATTTTTGATGTAAATATTGAGATAGATTTAGAACTCTCTAATGCTTTTTAACTACCCCAAAGAAAAAGAAGCATATATGAGCGTACAACGATCTTTAGACAATAGAGTACACATTTAAGATGCTTTGTAAAAAAGTGCCTTAAAATGACGTTAAATAGCCTTAGAATACAAAATATCAACAAGATCAATATATGATTTTAGGTTTTGACATTATAATTAGGTATTTTTAAGGAATGGAATTTAATTTTTTAATATAAGATTAGGAGAAGCAAAGAGCGTAATCCGAAAATCAAAACTTTCATGAGATTTCTAGACTACTATATTCAAGTAAATTTAGATAATATTATGTACGTATTTTAGAATAAAACACAAAGAAATTTGTTGATTTTTAAGGGTTGATACGTATGATTTTCTTCATAAGCATCAACCCTTATTATTTTAATCAGCATTGCAACTAAAAGCTACAAGCAAAGTTTTCAAAACTAATTTAACATCTACAATAAAACATTGCTCTTCAGCATATTTAATATCTAAAGCAACCCAGTCATGAAAAGGAAGTTCATGACGATTAGGAGAGACTTGCCAAAAACAAGTTAACCCAGATTTTGTTAATAGTCTCTGTTTTGCATAATCATCATATTGTTCTACTTCAGAAATTAGTGGTGGCCGAGGCCCTACTAAAGACATATCACCTTTTAAAACGCTAATTAACTGAGGTAATTCATCGATACTAGTATTTCTAATAAAATAGCCAATTTTAGTAATTCTTGGATCTTTTTTTATCTTAAAAACAGGACCCTCAGCCTCATTTAAAGCCTGCAAATCTTTTAACATCGATTCAGCATTTACACACATAGAACGAAATTTATAAAAATTAATTTCTTTTCCATTTTGTCCTACTCTCTTTTGTTTAAAAATAGGACCACCCTTAGGATCATCAATAACAATTAATAATGAAATTATTATAAACAATGGTGATAATATAATTAAAGCCAGAGAGGAAAATAATATGTCTGAAAGGCGTTTAAAAAATAAATATGAACGACGTTTGTTAGCATAACTTATTTTATAAGGTTTTTTGTATTTTTCAATATTTGCTTCTAATTGTTGCATTAGTTACTTCCCTTTATTAATTATGATATTAAATGCATATATAGTATTTTTCAACTCTTTTTTGATATTTGTATTGTATTTATTAATCAATTAACTAACAAAAAGAACTTTCAGACATATAAATATTTGTTTTATGCTTCTTTTATAGCTTTAGCCATTTTAGCAGCTAATTCAAAGGCCTTATCTTTATCTTCTTGGGAAGGAGCACCTTGATATTCAACTTCTCCCATAAAGTCTAATTTCATAGATTCGACAAAAGGCATAAACTGTTTAGTTGCTCCGCCGGACCAACCATAAGATCCAAATCTAGCAATTTTT
>JBFHGG010000191.1:0-1626 GCA_041583235.1 Halarcobacter sp. | reverse complement strand
CTCCACTTTTAGGTGCAACAAAATCGATATCAGGATTTTCTTTATGTAGTTTCCACCCACCGCCATCCCATCCCATGGCAACAGTAACTTCTCCACTTCTTAACATACTTAAAAGTGTATCTCCATTAGCCCAATAATTTTGTACTAAAGGTTTAGCTTCGATTAAATCTTTTTCAACTGTTTGCATAAGAGTTGAATAAGATTTTATATCTGAATATTTTTCAAAAGGATTTGCGCCTTTAGAAAATGCAAGAGCTATAAGAGTAGGTCTTTTTAATCTATATGAGATTTTCCCAGAATATTTTGGATTTAATAAATCACTATAATCTTTTGCATCAGGTGCAAGTTTTTTATTAACAATTAAACCAGAAGTACCATAACAAAATGGAACAGCAAATGACTCACCTTTTACGTGTGTATTTTTTTTAACAGCTTTTAACATTGAAGGTACAATATTTGCACTATTTATTTTTGAATAATCTATTGCTTTATAGATTTTATATTTAGCTTGAACTGAAGAAATTCTATCTTGAGAAGGTTGTGCTAAATCAAACCCAGCTCCTCTTGTGGCTCTAAGTTTTGCAATCATCTCTTCATTATTTGAATATGTTAATTCAACATCGATTCCGGTTTCTTTTTCAAACTTCTTAACTAAAGCTTGAGGTGCATAACCTTTCCATGTAAGGATTTTTAAAGTTTCTTTTGCAGATAAAGTAGTAGTTAATAATACCGATGCTGCAAGAACTAAAACAGTTGCTTTTCTCATTTTCTCTCCTAAATTAAAATTTTTAAAGATTGTAGTTGAAAATTATTACAAAAAAGTAACAATAATTTATTATATCTTTTATTATTTTAAACTTTGAGATGAAAATAAAGTTTAGAATTTTAAATTAAAAAAATTCTCATACTCATCAACATCATCATGATATGCTTTTTCAATTGCTTGTATATGTGTCTTAAATTCATTATTAGTGATTTTTTCTTCAACTTTTCCATCATCAAAGAGTTTTATTTCATTACCTTTGAAAATGATTTTAACAAAATCATTTTTATCATCATCAAGATATTTAAAGTTTGCGCCATCAATTTTATTTGCAACAATATCAACCCTATGTGAACCAACAATTAATCTATAGGGATTTATTATGTGACTTTTAATATCATCAAGTGATGTTCTATTTTCGAAATCTGAAACACAATAGATACTATCACATAATTCATCATTTTCTATTTTATAAATAATTCCATCTTCATCAACAGCGATAGTCTCAGAAAGTGAAAATACATCCATGTTATCTAATGTTTCACCAATTTTTTCAAGCATTGATTTCCTTTAAAAAAGTTTTTTGAATTATACTTAAGTACAACTTGATGTTTAATACATCTAATATGGTATAATCCAAAAAAAGGAAATTAATAAATGAAAAAAACGTTTAAGTTAAATGTAGAAAATAAGCATCCAGATAGACTTCTAGAAGCAATAAAACATGAAATAAGAAAATATATAAAAAGAGAAAAAAGAAAAACTCTTCCAGAAGGTGTTGATTTTTGGGATTTAAAATGTAAATTTGCAAAAAATGATGAAACTCCTGTTGAAATTAATTTTAATGATATTACAAATTGTAT
>JBFHGG010000190.1:0-1666 GCA_041583235.1 Halarcobacter sp. | reverse complement strand
TTACACTTTTTCAAGAAAAAAGTCTTTAACTGTTAATATTATATGTTTTTATCACTTGAATTATCTAATGCAATCCCTCTACTTTTTTATTGGCTAATTAGTTGCAATAAATATTGCAAACCCTCTGAAATGAGAAAAGTTTTTACTTTTTTAAATGTGTGTAATTTTATAATAAGTTAAAGTCATTTATAATTATTTAATTTCTAATTAAGTAAAAACAATAGTTAAACTAATAAAATACTGGATATAATTTTAAAATATGTTATAATTTGTAACATAAATAGGAGTTAATATGATTTCATTTATTAAGTTAAACAATTTTAAGTCTTTCAAAAATGTTGAATTAGATTTAAGAGGTAAAAAGGGTATCCCTAAAAAAATTGCATTTATTTATGGTGAAAATGGATCTGGTAAAACAAATCTTATGGATTCTCTATTTTTTCTTCATAATAGTTTTAATACTTTAATGAATATAAATTTACTTAGCAATATTGAAAATAAAGATCTAAGTAATGTTATTGAAGAGAATAAATATTCAAAGGATGATTTAATATCATTTATTAAAAAGATTGTTAACAGACCATTAGATGAATTGTTAGCTGAAAATAAGATGATAGGTTCGAAAGACCCAATGCAAATTGAAATTGGGTTTTATTTAAATAAGAAAGAAGGTAGATATTTAGTTGAGTTTAATGATTTAAAAGTAATTAAAGAATCTTTGTTTTTTACGATAAGGGAGAGAATCGGTGAAATGTTTTCGATCTCAGAAAAATCTATTAATTTAAACGATTCTGTATTTATTGATCGAAAATATAAAAATGAATTGGTTGAAAATGTTGAAAAATATTGGGGTAAACACACCTTTATGAGTATATTGTTTAATGAAAGAAAAATAAAAAATAAAGAATATATTAATGAAAAATTAAATCCAAACCTTATACGTACTATGAAATTGCTAAATAGGTGTACAGTTATTTGTAAAAATAATTATAGTCAAAAAGGTTATTTTGCAATTCCATATTCCTTTTTAAGTAATCTAAAAGAAGGAATATTTACGGAAGAAATTAAAAAAGAATTACCTGTTTTTGAACATTTTTTAAATATCTTTTTTACACAATTATATTCTGATATTAAAAAAGTTTTTTATAAAAAAACGGTAACTGAAGATAATAAAGAGAGATATGAACTTTATTTATCAAAAGAAATGTATAATCAAGTTATAGATATTCCTTTTAAATTAGAATCTACAGGAACTCAAAAGTTGTTAGAAGTTATTCCTGCAATAGTTTCTTCTTTACTTGGAGAAAGTGTCTTTATTGATGAAATAGACAACGGTATTCATGATCAATTAATGTTTGAGATTGTGAATTTATTTAAAGAATCGCTATTGGACACAGAGACTGGTCAGTTTATTGCAACAACTCATAATACATTATTATTAAAACAATTAGAGCCTGAAAATATTTATATAATTGTTATTGATTCTTTTGGAAATAAAGAAATTCAGAATCTTTCTGATTATTCATTTAGAACCCAAAGAAATAACAATATTCAAAATAAATATTTGAATGGAGATTATTTTGGACTCCCTACTGTAGGTTATTTAGATTTCACTGAAATGATTGAAGATCTTTCTACCTCTTTAAAACCTGAAAAAGAGTTTTCT
>JBFHGG010000189.1:0-1691 GCA_041583235.1 Halarcobacter sp. | reverse complement strand
GGTTTTTTCTTTAGTATCGCTTAAATTTTTAAAGTCTTTCCTCTTGGGCCTTTTTTCGGGATTTTACCGGCCTTTTTTCTTTCTCCTTCTTTTAATCTTCGATAATTCATATATAAATTCGAACTTTTTGATAAAAATAACATATAATAATTCAAACAATTAATGTATAAATCCTAGTAAAAAATCTAAAAAAATAATTAATAGTTTAAATTCTAACTTTTTTAATTAAATATTATTTTATTTCTACCATCTTTTTTTGCTAAATAAAGTCTATCATCTGCTGATTTCATAATTGAATCACTCGTATCTTTACTTATAGGTATTTTACAAACAACACCAGCAGACAATGTTAAATAATTAGATATTTTGCTATTCTTATTTTCTATTTTTAAATCTTGAATACTCTTTTGCAAAATTTTTGTAAATGAGAAAATATTTTCATTTTTTTCATTTGTAATCAAAATTGCGAATTCTTCTCCACCCACTCTAAAAACAAAATCATTAGGTCTTTTACAAATCTTTTCTAAGCAAGCTGCAACTAAAACTAAAACCTTATCTCCATATGCGTGACCATAAGTATCATTAATATTTTTAAAATAATCAATATCTAATAATATCAATGCTATATTTGTTTTATTCCTTTTTGCTTTTCTTAATTCTCTTTTTAATATATCGTCATAATATCTTCTATTGTATAATTTTGTAAGCTGGTCAGTAATTGATAATTTTGTTAATTTTTTATTAATCTCTAATAACTCTTTTTCTGCTTTAATTCTTCTTGTTCTTTCTCTAATTAAATTAATTGCTTTTATAGATATTTCATCATACATTGTCAATACTGTATCTATTAGGTTTTTTAAAGTACCACTCATAAGTTCATCAGCTGTATAAATAGCCTCATTTACATCTTTACCATCTTCTAATGATTTAATTACCAATGCCAATCTTTTATCTTCATCTATTATATGAAAAGCTAGCCATTTAATTAAGAATAAAATAACCTCTTCAATTACTTCATGTAAGTTTTCACTTTTGTTTTTTTCTCTTAATTCTTTAACCGAAGGTAAAAAAGAGGCATGAGAATCTTTATGAGCATTTATAATGCTATTATCTTTTATGTATTTAACCCACACTTTTTCTTCACATTCAAAATGAAACTCTGCATATTTTGCAAGTTCCTCAAAAGTATGTTCTACTTCAATAAGTTCATCTTTAGTTAAATCATTGGCTAATTTATTAAGTAAGGCAACTATAGTTTTATGTTGCTCATCTATTTCAACAATTTCTGTTTCAAAGTTTTTATTCCATGGAAATATTTCAAACTTTTTTTTATCTTTTTCTAACAAATCTGCTGACCTTTCTTTTTAATAAATAAAATTGACATATTTTTGCTTGCTCTAATTTTATCAACATTTGTCTAAATTTGAAGATTCTCATAAAAAGTGCTAACTAAAAATGCAAAAATGTTCAAAATATAATTTAGCTTAACTAGATTAGATCAAAAGAGTTAGCATTAAAGGAACATACTAAGTTAAATTTACGTAATATTTAGAGGAAAAAGAGATATATAAAAATATAAGAAATGTAAATAAAAAAGAGAAAAGTAAAAAGCCTAGGAAGAATATCAAGTAAAAAAAGCAAGGTAAAAAAAAAGCTTCACCAAATCCAAATAGCATTGGATTAGATAAAGC
>JBFHGG010000188.1:0-1698 GCA_041583235.1 Halarcobacter sp. | reverse complement strand
CATAAAATAAATAAGTAATATCTGTTTGTATCATTTGACCTGGGCCAAAGTTTTTCCAATTACGTCTTGCTCTATTTTTAGCATAGGTACTTGCCTTTTTTGCTTTCTGCATTCTTTTATAAGTATAAGGATTAGCTTTTCTTATGGGACAGAACAAAGAGTATTTATTCATTAACCTTTGTATCTTCTTTCTGTTCATAGTTGTAATTATCTAATATCCTTTGAAAGTCCTTTCTGTCCTGTTTCTTCTCTTCTATTACGCTCTTGTTTAGTATTTAACCAATTGTAATAACTTGAACGAGATATTCCGACTATTTCGCATAATTCAACAATCGTAATTAGATTATCTTCATTAGCTAGTTGTTCTTGGATGTATTCTTTTTTCCTCCTTTTTGTTGCTGTTGAGAGCGAAAATATTCTTCCTCCAACAAGATGTTTTTTTTAGGAATTCTATCTTTTGATTTAGTTTTTTTATTTCTAAATCTTGTAATCTCACCTTATCTTCAATAGACGTTGGTGCATTAGCTAGTCTTCCAGAATTAAGTGCTCTTTGATCTGTAAAACCTTAAAGGCGTTTAGCCTGTTTTTTTATGCTGTTGTAAATCCATAAATTCTTTCATTATTAATAATATCAAGATTGAAACCTGACTCAATAAAGATATCTCGTGGTGATTGTCCATCAACATATTTATTCCAGAAAAGCATTTTGAAATCTATAGAATATCTAATTGATATTTTACTAACGTTTTCAACATATTTGTTGACACTTAACTCTTTTATTTCTTCTTTAGTAAAATATCTTTTTCCCATAAAACTCTCCACAATCTTGATTGTATCATAACTAAACTACTGTAAAAATATAGTTCAATATGATAGTTACTAGATTATTAAGTTTTTTCTAGTGTCTATGTTATGGGGTCCAGTTTAAAATATAATTTAAATTAATATAAGAGTAGATTAACGAAGATATCAATTCTGCCATTTGAAGAGAATTGGCATACTTATCATAGCATTTATATTTATGTTAGTTTTATCCAAAATAGACTGAAAAAAGTTATTATTAGAAGAATCTAAATTTTCACTTCTCAATACTGAAAAGTACAAATAATCAATAGCATGCTATTGATTAAAATGGTTTGGATAAAAATATCTTAAACTAATTATAATGAAGATGTTAATGAAGGCAATTTTGTTAGGTTTTTAAAGTGGTATTTGATAAACATAATATAGCCCTTAATAAGTTAAGTGTTATAGAATATGAGGATATTTTTAAGGGTATCTTGTAGTACAAATACTACTTGAGCAGTGATAAAAGATGTAAAGAAAATTTGAGAATGTAAAGTGTGAAAGATGTAAACATTCAGTAAAAAGACATAGCATATAGAAGTGGGTATAGAACAAGAATATTCGACACAAGACTCATAACACTTTATATGTTACTTCCAAAATTAATATGGAAATTTAGTTTTAGTTATATAGCAAGTATTTTTTATTTGAAAAATACTTAAAGTATGAAACTATTTTAGTTTTAAATAGTTCTTCTTAATATATGGAGGTTTTCTCATGAAACAAAAACGTTATTATTTACTGATGCTATTTATTCTGGTTAATATATATATTCTAATTGGTTGTACCAGTGCAAATAATGAGTCTGAAGCACTTTCAATGACTGAAAATATTGAAGAGAATGTAGAATTT
>JBFHGG010000187.1:0-1930 GCA_041583235.1 Halarcobacter sp. | reverse complement strand
TAAAGTAACAATACAAGACTCTCCAGGTTTACCTAAAATAGTATCTGCTTCTATATATCCTGGAACCAATCTATCATTTGCCTCTTCTGGTCTTTCTTCGAGGTTATGACTGATAACAATCTTCCCTCTTGTATCTTTTATGGTCTTATTCGTGACAAATGTGGTTATGTAAGTTACCAGTCATAGTTTTCTCACCAATTGGGAAAGAAGTAGTTCTTACTTCTTCCCAAGTTAAAGGCTTTTTATTATCTAGCATCATATTTTTCAACAATTCTATCTGCTCTTCTTTTGGTAATTCTTTGTTCTTAAGTTTCCATGCTAAAAAAGAAATATATTTTTCTGAATGTTTGGTAGAAAAGCTTCTATTACTTTTCATTATTTCTTTTATAAGTGAATGTAAATAATTCACCTTCTGTAAATTATATTCTCCATTTCTTGAGTTCTTATCTGATACAACTAGTTCATGCTTTATATTATATTTTCCTACAAAGGTTTTATTAGCTCTGCTAGAATCTCCAATAAATAAAGTCTTTGGTGAAAGATTCATAAGAAGTGCTTTAGATAAAGAGTTCTCATCTATATTACCTCTTTTTACAGGTCCTCCACAAAAAGTATAATCTTCTGTTATTGCTGTGCAATAACATATTTTGTCTTTACTAAGTCCTCTTAATCCTAATCCTTGTTTTTGTCTATTCTTAATCTCAGAAGCAGTAGGTATATCATATAGCTCATGGTCAGTTTTTCTATGTGCAATCCCTGGGGTACCATTAAAGTTATATTTATAGATTTCCTTATCACCTTTAAAGTTAGGAAGAAAATATGTTTCATCAGATTCTACAGAACCTTCTAATAATTGACTTTTACTAGTGTTAACAACTTGTTCCATTACTCTTAATGCATGGGTATAAACAGTTGAAATAGATGTATCAGTTTCATTTGCTATAGCTTTATATGTTTTATTATCCAACATACCACCAATTAAAAGGTTCCAATATTTATCTGATTTTTTGCTACAATGAGTTACATTGTTGGTAGTGGTATTAAAAGTCTTTTTACAAGATTTACATAAATATCTTTGATGACCTTTAGAATCCTTTCCATTTTTTTAATATTATTGGGATTGTTAGATCCACATAAAGGGCAAGAAGTAACTCTAACAGATTTATTTAACTGTATTTTTGTTTTTTCTATCCTAAAGGCTGCTTTCTTGTTGGGCTTCTTTTTGATTGTCCCATCATTTTTAAATGGTTCTAGTTTACTATTTATATCATTGAGAACTAAATCTTTTTCATTGTCATTAAGACTATTTAAAATCTCTATAGTCTTTTGTATTTGTTTCATTGCATCTGAATCTATCATTATTTCTACACCTTATTTCCAAAGTTACCATATAAACAGAATTTTAATAATATCACATAACAACATTAGTCACGAATAAGACCTTATATTTTCACTTATATGTGTTTTTCTTGAATTTAATTTAAGCCCGAATTCAATTAATAGCTCTGTTAGAATTTTTAAAATCCTTTTAGCAAATAATAAATTCTCTGTAAATATTTTATAATCATCTCGATAACGTAAAATCTCAAACTTTTCATCACTTTTAAAAGTTCGATCATCTTCAAGCATTTTTTCTATTCTTTCAATAAGAAGAGAATCAATATAACCGAGTAAAGTTTCTGCTAGGAAATCCATAAGAACTGACCCTTGAGGTATACCATTTGTCTGTCCAAATGACATTCTTTGAATAAAATTATCACAAATATTACCTAAAAGAGTTTTATTATATCTTTTTTCCTTAGCTACACTTTTATCATGAAATGCCCAAGAAATTGAATGGGTATAAATTGAACTATAACAGTCAGATATATCTGTTGAAATAATAAAGTCATATTTCAAAGCTAATGATAGGGATTTTTGTTCATATTGG
>JBFHGG010000186.1:0-1936 GCA_041583235.1 Halarcobacter sp. | reverse complement strand
ATAAAATATTGAATTCAATTAATTCTAGATGGGAAGAAAAGTATATAGGATATCTTTTAGATTTTTGCAAAATACATGAATTGGACATAAATAATTTTAACCCATGTGAAAAGGCTGAAATAAAGAAATGGTGTATTCAAATAATAAAAAAATATCCTTTAGATGATATTTCTTTACAATTATATAATATTCATTTTAATTTAAAATATATTTTAGGAAAATCCACATTTTTGCATGAAGATATATCCTTTAAAGCCAAAATTCAAGAACAAATCTATAATCTAATTTTTTTAGGAGCTTCGAATGAATTATTTGAAAATTTCATATCTTCAAACAGTTTAATAAAATATCTTTTTGATAATCTTGATAAAGCTATAAAGAATTCTGAAAAACATTATTTAGATATTTCAAATGCATTTGATTATTTAGAAAAAAATGAATCTATTATGTCCTTATATCAAAAAGAAGAATTTAAGAAAATACTAATTAAATATATTATAAATCACATTAACGATGAAAATTATAATTATTCTGCATTGAAAACAGCTAAAAAATTTAATTTTAAAATTACTGATATCCCAATAGATATACTAATAAATAGTTTTAAATTAAATATAAAACAATCTGGTTTGAAAAATAATTATACTTTATCATTTTTTAATAATATTTCCGAATTTGATATAAATGAAAGACAATATTTATTAAATGCAACTAAAGAAGCTTTTAATAAAGCTCAAGATATATTTCTGAAAAAGAGCCTTGCAGAATATTATATAGTTTATAATCCAGAAAAAATAAGTGGTGAAATATTTACATATTATGCTAACTATTTATTAAATAATGACAAAAGTTTAATTAATGAAAGATTTAGTAATTTTGATACTTTTTTAAAAACAGCTGAATTATCACATTTAGATTTATTAATCAAATTATTTAAATATTCCTATTTAAAAGCAGAAGAAAGTGAACGAAGAAGAGCCATTAGGTCCATTTCTATTGCATCATTTAAAGAAATTGGTGAAAATATTACAAATCAGGATGAATTAGATTATCTTATAGAAAATATAACTATTCTTGCAAAAAACAATCATGTTTATTTATATAACATTATTAGTGAAATACAAGACTCATATGCAGATAGGAATATAAATAAAATCGATTCTGATTATATAGAAAAACTGATTTAAAAAAAGTATTTTTAATTTTGTTTTATTTTTCTCTCTTAAATACAACCTTAATATTATCTTTTGAATAAATTTCAATTCTATCAACTAGAGATAAAAAAAGGTTAGGTGAAAATTCTGTTAAGATTTCATCTTGTGATTTTAAAGCTTTTAAGAATTGTTTGATTTTACTTTTTCTAAGAGTTTTATCTTGAATTATGGATTGAAGGCTTTTTAATTCATTAAGAGCTAAAGAATATGTAGAATATAGTTTATTATACTTTTCATCATAATCTACTTGGTTTTGAATTGTTGTAGCATTAGAAGCTACTAACTGATTTAATTCTTTTGATAATTTATCAACTTCAATAGATAGAGTTTTTTCTTTTTCTTTTAACTTATCTGTTTGTAATACTTGATTAAGAATAAGATTACAATTTTCTATTATTGAATCTTTATCTTTGATTAAATCATTAATTGCATTAAGTGATATTTCTTTTAACTCTTCTTCATAGAAATGCGGGGTAGAGCATCTAACTTTGTTTTTGTATTTATTACAGCATTGAAAGATTATTCTTTTGTACTTTGAGGTTGAGTGCCAAGTTTTAGTTGTATAAACACTACCACAATCACCACAAATAACTTTATTAGCAAATACACTTTTATTTATATTCTTATTTTTTAGATTACCTCTTTTTTCAAATTCTTCTTGAACTAGTTCAAATTGCTCTTTTGTTATAATGGAGGGGTGACTGTTTTCAACATAATACTTT
>JBFHGG010000185.1:0-1946 GCA_041583235.1 Halarcobacter sp. | reverse complement strand
ATATGAGTAATTATAATGATTTTGAACCTATAATAGCCGATTCTAATATAGAACTAGAGTTTATAGAAAGTGCAATAACTTTAGATAAATTTGATTTAGTAATACTTCCTGGTTCAAAACTTGTAATAAAAGATTTACAATGGATAAAAGAAAATGGTATATTTAAAAAAATAAAAGAGTGTAAAACCAAACTTTTAGGCCTTTGTGGTGGTTATGAAATGATGTTTGAAAAACTACATGATAAAAATGCAATTGAAAATGATAAATGTATTAGTGAAGATGGTCTCTCTTTTATTGATGATGATATAATTTTTGAAAAAGAGAAAATATTAAAAAATCAAGTTTATAATATCTTTGATTGTGAAATAGAAGGCTTTGAAATTCATCATGGAAATTCCTTGAAATATCCACTTTTTTACGAAAATGAGAATATCAAAGGTACTTTTATACATGCAATTTTTGATAATGATAATATTAGAAATAAAATTTTCAAAGAGATAAATTTAGATTATAAAGAGTTTGATTACTTACGTTACAAAGAAGAAAAAATAAATTCTTTTATCACAATAATGAAAGAAAAACTAGATGTAAATAAAATATGGGAAAGTATAAATGAGTAAATTTAAACAATATTATCTAGGATTAAAATTTGTATTTTCATATTTTACTATTTTACCTATAAGTTTTAAAAAAGAGGACAACTTAAGCTCTTCAAAAGTCCTTAACTCAATGTTGTACTTTTTACCTTTTATGGGATTTATTTTAGGTCTTATAGTTATATTTTCATATGGATTTTTAAATCATCTTGATTTTTTGGGTGCAATGATTTGTGCTGTTTTATATATGATTCTTTATGGATTTATTCATACAGAAGCAATTTTAGATGTAGTGGATGCAATATATGCCAAGCATAGTGGAAAAGATGCTTATGAAGTAATAAAAGAGCCTAGTGTTGGAGCCATGGGTGTTTTATATGCTCTATCTTTAGTAATATTAAAATTATGTTCAATAGTTTATTTACTTATAAACAATCTATTTTTTGAATTTATTTCAATCTTAGTAATTAGCAGATTTATTTTAATTTTTTTAATAAAATTTTTTGAATTTAGATCTACTTTTGTAAATATGTTAAAAGATTCTTTATCTTTAAATTGTTTTTTGTTTTCTTTACTTTTTACTATTATTATAACCACAGTTTTAATAAGCTTTAAATCTATTCTTTTACTATTTTCTGCCTTGATTTTTTCATTTTTCATTTTTAAACTTATTAAAAAAAGTTTAGGCTTTTTAAATGGTGATGCTCTTGGAATGAGCTTAGAATTAGTAGAAATATTACTCTTTATAGAAGTTTGTCTTTTATGGCTTTAATCACTCTTCTAAGGCATGCTCCTTTACCTTTTAAATACCAAAAATGTTTTATAGGGCATAGTGATATCCAAATAGATTTAACTCTAACAGATATTTCAAAATTAGAAATTATTAAACATAGAAAATATGATTATGTATTTTCTTCAGATTTAAAAAGATGCAGACAAACCTTAGATTTGATTAACTTAGATTATACAAAAGATGATAAGTTGAGGGAAGTTAATTTTAAAGAAGAGTTTGAAGGTAAAAATTTTGATGAAATAGAAAAACTAGATTCTTATGATGATAAATATTTATCATCAATGAAAATTTGGCATGAATATATTTGTCAAGAATCATTCTCATCTTTTGAGAATAGAATTAAATGTTTTTTAAATACTCTTCCCAAAGATAAAGATATACTAATTTGTGCCCATGCTGGTAGTATAAAAATGATTTATTCAATTTTAGAAAATGAAGACTATTTAAATAGTTTTTTCAAAATTGAATATACAGATTTTGTGGACATATATAAGTAGTACTTATATATTTAATATAATTTAATTTAATAATAAATTCAACTTAATTTTAATATAATT
>JBFHGG010000184.1:0-2025 GCA_041583235.1 Halarcobacter sp. | reverse complement strand
TTGATTACGGTTTAATCCTTCTTTGTAGTTCGGCATTTTAGGCCTTTTTGTTAATCTTTGATATCTACATTTTAGCTAATTTGCTGTTATGAATGGCTTTAGTTCTTTCACAGTCTCTACAGGTTGTGGAACTTGTTACTTCAAATTAGATACTTTTAAATTCTAAATATGAATTAGTGTAACAATATCAAATAAAGTTTAAGACTATCCGAGAACTACTCAATAGGTAAAGTTATTACAAATTCAGCACCATAATAAGATTGTCCCTCAAAATTAAAACTGACATTTTGGGCTTGAATAGTTCCTTTCATTCCTTCAGTAATCAAATTATAAGTCATACTTAGTCCCAATCCAGTACCTTTACTTTGATGCTTTGTAGTAAAATATGGTTCAAATACTCTATCTAGTATATTTTGAGGTATTCCACCGGCATTGTCTTTGAAGCTAATAATTATATTATTTTCCTTTTTTAATGTATCAATAATAATAATCTTTTGATCCTGAGAAGACTCTTCTAACACATCTTTTGAGTTATTAAAGATATTGATAAAACATTGAATAAGTTCATTAGGATATCCTTTTATTTGAATAGATGAATCAACATTAACTATTAGATTTATATGATGTTTTTTTAATCCTGGCTGTGTAAGATTTAAAAAGCTTTTAAACTGCTCTTTTAAATTAAACTCTATAAAATTTCTATCATTCTTTAAAAAATTTCTAAAGTCATCAATTGTTTTTGAAAGATATTGAGCGTTATTATTTATAATATTACATGTTTTTTCAAGCTCTTCATCTGTAAGTACTCCATACTCTTTTTGAACACGCATACCTGTAGCACTAGAAGAGATTACAGAGAGAGGTTGTCTCCATTGATGTGCTATATTTTCTATCATTTCTCCCATTGATGCCATTTTGGATTGTTGTCTTAACATACTTTCTTTTTTCTTTAGTTCTGTAATATCCATTGCAGATGATATAACTGTACGTTTACCATTTATTAGTTCAAATGGAGCAGAGCTAAATTGCCAAGTGATTAAATTTCTATTTTTGTTTAAAAAAGTAAACTCACCTTCATCTACTTTTTTAGTAATGTTATATAGGGTCTTGATATGTTTTTTAACAAAGGTTTTAGTTTCAATATCTACATACATATTATTAACCCAATCATCAATTGTCGGTGTTTCATCTAATGAATAACCAGAAGAATCAATCCATGCTTGATTAATCAGTATAATTTTTCCATCTTCTTGATGCAATATTATTGGGTTGGGGGCTTCTTCTATAATTGTTTCTAGTTCTTTTTTCTTTTTTTCTAGACTATTATTCGAAATTCTTAGCTCTTTTTCTGCTTCTCTTCGCTTAACAATATTTATTACAATAATTAAAATAATCACAAACAAGAAAATTATAAAGCCTATAATAGACCAAACTAATATTTTATTTTTTTCATAAAAAGATATTGGTTTATTTAAGATAATACTCTTTTTAGGTAGTTTGGATACTTTTATATTAAATTGCTTCAATTGAACATAATCAAAAAAATACTCATTTGGACTATCTTTCTTTACTTTGATTTCTGAAATTTTCTCCCCATTTAAAATATCTAAAACTATTTTACCTGCAGCTCTTCCTTGATAATAGTGACTAATAAGTTTGCCCCCTAAAATGCCATCTTCCATTCCATGAAACCATAGATGATAAAGAGGTGCTTTTAAATGCTGTTTTATTTTTGTTAGTGAATCTTTAAAATTCATTCTATTACCATCTTTATCTACATATGCAGACAATAAAAGTACAGGAGTATTATTATCAATCTGAGTTAGTTTTTCCCAAAAACTATCAAAATCTTGATTTTCTAATGAGATATATTCTAATTTTTTATTTGAAAATTTTGTAGATAAGTTTCTATATTTATTTATATCTCCTTTACCAGAAGATGTACCATCACCAATTGCAATAATTTTATTTGAATATGTGTGAAGGCTATCCATTAGCTTTAATGTATCAAACATAGAAACAGCT
>JBFHGG010000183.1:0-2029 GCA_041583235.1 Halarcobacter sp. | reverse complement strand
TGAAATATATTTTGAAGGTTATTTTACATCTTTTGAGTTTGAAATTATAAAAGCAATTGCTAATATTACAAAATTAAAAATTAATTTTATTTATAATTCATATAATAAAAAATCTATAGAAAAGTTTTTAAATTATGGTATTGCCTTAGATTTAGGATACTCTTATAAAATTGATTTCTCCGAAAAAAAAGTTTTAGAAAAAAAAGCCTTAGTAAAAATAAATACCACAGAAAAACAAAAAAATATTGAAATAAAAGGCTTCTCATCAAGAACTAATCAAATAGCTTTTATAAAAAAATCCATAAGTAATTTGGTTAATCATGGAGTAGAAGCTTCAAAGATAGCTCTTATCTTGCCCGAAGAGAGTTTTACTAGCACTTTGTCTATTTATGATAAAGAAGGCTATTTTAACTATGCTATGGGTTTAAATATCTATACTTCAAAGCTTTATAAAATTGTTGATGCAATATATTTATATATGAATGAACAAGAGATAAAAAATATTGAAAATCTATCTTTTTTAGAGTGTGACAAAGATTTTATAAACTCTTTATTTAAAGCTAATTGGAATAAAAATCTAAGT
This sequence comes from Halarcobacter sp., assembly GCA_041583235.1. GTDB lineage: Bacteria > Campylobacterota > Campylobacteria > Campylobacterales > Arcobacteraceae > Halarcobacter. Next base: position 1,446 of record JBFHGG010000183.1, on the reverse strand, counting down.
CCTGAAATATTTGAACAAATATGTGAATTTTTATTATCAATAGAATCATCTGAAGAATTAAATGAAAAATTAAAAGAGTTGATTTATAAATTCTATAAATTGATTTTTTCTTCAAATGAAAAAATACTTTTAAAAGATGCCTATAAAATTTTACATCAAAAAATTTCTAAAATCTCTCTTGATGATGTAAATTCTGGAAAAATTACAGTTATGGGGCTACTTGAAAGTAGAATGATAAATTTTGATGCTGTAATTATCTGTGATTTTAATGAAAATCAAATACCAAAAAGAAGTGTAAAAGATAAGTTTTTATCAAGTGCTTTAAAAGAAAAAGTAAATTTACCTACAAAACTTGATAGGGAAAATTTGCAAAAATACTATTATGAAAGACTTATTTCAAACTCAAAATATGTCTTTATTTCCTATGTAAAAAATGATAGTGAACAAATTTCAAGATTTGCAAACACTTTATTTGATATGAAAATAGATGAAACACTTTATGATAATTCTTATAAGCATATTTTATATGCAAATAAAAAGCTTGAGCATTTTAGTGAAAATATATCTTTAGATATTGATTTATCAAAAATAACTTGGAGTGCTAGCTCTTTAAAAGAGTATTTAGAGTGTAAAAGAAAGTACTATTTTAATCATATTCTAAAAATAAAAGAGCATGATATCTCTCTTAAGCCAAAAGGTTATGAGCTTGGAAATATTGTTCATAAGAGTTTAGAAGCTTACTATAAACAAGATATTAGAACATATAAAAAACTCTTAGAAATATTTAATACAAAAAGAAGTGAAAACTCATTTTTAAATCTTGATTTAGAAATTTGGAAAAGAAAATTAGAAGAGTTTGTAAAAATAGAAAATCAAAGATTTGAAGATGGATATAAAATCGTTGATTTAGAAAAAGCTTTTTTAATTGATTTTGAAGGAATAAAACTAAGAGGTTCTATAGATAGAATTGATAAAATTCTAAATCAAAATGAAGAAAACTATTATGTATTAGATTATAAAACTTCAAGTAATCTAAAAATAAATACAAAAAAAACCTACGAAAATGCAGTAGATTTTCAACTAGAATTTTATTATTTAGCAGTAGAAAATTTATATAAAACATCAAATATAAAAACATTTTATTATGATTTACATAATATGAAACTTCTAGAAGAAATAGTTTTAGATGAAAAACTAGAACTACTTAAAAGTATATTTGAAAACTTCAAAACTACAAATGTAAGTTTTGACAAATGTGATAATAATCAAATTTGCCAATACTGTACTTATAAAACTATTTGTAATAAAGATTAATACAAGAAGTATAATACATATTTTATTTAATTTAATCTATAATAAGAAATAAACTTCATATAAAAGGTGATTGATGACTTTAATTGAATTAAGTAAAGAAATAAAATCCTTACGAAAAGAGAAAAAATGGTC
>JBFHGG010000182.1:0-2075 GCA_041583235.1 Halarcobacter sp. | reverse complement strand
TGTTTCCTATTAGCATATATAATAAATGTTAGTTCTAATATTCAGATATTTGATTATATAAGTAGTAAGTGTTATTAATTTATATTTTCTAATTTGATGAAGAACTAACTGTGTATTTTCACTTTTAGATATATATTTCTAGAAAATTGAAAAATGTTTAACGAACATAATCATGAAATGAGTTTCAAGTCTTTAAAAAATTACTTCTTATAACCTCATCAAAGTGTTGAATCAATTTAGATACAACAAATTTTGCATCAATGAAAACTACTAACGATTAAACAGCAATCCCTCTTCTTATATTATGTATCTAATTTCTTTCAAGAGGCTTAAATTAGCACTATCAAGACAGTTTATTAATCATTGAGTTAATATACTGTATAACTTTTAGAGCTAATATATCATAAGGCTTTATATATTAAATCCTTCCTCAATTTATATAAAAAATAATTCTCCCTAGGATTATAAATATTTTATTATTTCTCTCTACTAATTAGTTTTGGTAGGGAGATCTTTTTTTCAGGAAAATCAATGGCTTCCAATAAAACTAAAATAATTATCCCTCTAACTATCTCAGATTTAGTAAAATTCAAAGAATCATCGATTATTAACAAATTTTTTAATTGATATTTGATTTTTTAGATTGATTGTTTTTAACAATTTTTTGAAATTGTAATTTCTTATATTGTAAATATATATATAAGAAAACTTACAAGTTTTATTAAATTTTTTAATTAACTTTTTAATATATTAGTTCCTATATTTGGCTAATAATACCGTATAGTGGAAAAAATAATATTTTATTGTTGACATATGGGAAAGTTGATGTATAATTTATTTGTAGCTTAGATAAGGGAAAAATCAAATAAAGTAATTAAAATTTTATTTTATTAATTCCTTTTCTTTTGTTTAACGTATTAAGTTAAAGGATATTAAACAAAGATGGCCAAAGAGCAAAAAGTACAATCAGTTGATAGAGTATTTGATATATTAGAAGTTTTAGCTTCAAGTAAAGAGGGTATGACTCTTACCGAATTAAGTACTAGGCTTCAACTCTCTACAAGTACTACCCACCGATTATTAACAAATCTACTACAAAGAAATTATGTAACTCGTTTAGATAATTCAAAGAAGTATGTAGTTGGATTAGGTTTTGTATCCTTAATTAGTTCAAGACTAAGTAGTTTAGAACTAAAGACTGAAGCTGATCCAATTCTAAATTCATTAGCACAAGAATTGGATCAGGTTGTGTTTTTAGGTGTTCAAAATGAATATGATGTAATGTATCTAGATAAGAAAGATAGTAAGAATTTAGAAGCTTATTGCGGTATAGGCTATAAACTCCCTCTTCATTGTACAGGACTTGGAAAGGCTCTATTAATGCAATATAGCTCAAAAGAAATTAGGAATATGTATAAGGGTGTAGAATTAACTCCATTAACACCTTATTCAATAACATCAGTTGATGAATTAATTGCTGCTATAGAAGAAAATAAGAGTAGAGGTTATTCCATTGATGATGAAGAAAATAAAGAAGGTGGAATATGTGTTGCAGCCCCAATTTATGACTATCGTAATAAGATTATTGGTGCAATAAGTACTTCCTGGAAAAAAGAAAATTTAGGTTTATTGCAAATTAATAAATTGGGTATTATTCATTCTGCATCTCAAATTTCTCAAAGAATGGGATATGTAGAAAAGAAATCAAATACAAATATTGTTTAAATAATTTTTATAATACGCTTTTAATTTTGTATTTCAAAAAAGGAAATTATAAAAGTAAAAATAGTATCTATTAATTTAAAAGATCTAACTTTTAGAGGAAAAGTTAAGTAATAAAACAAACTCTTCATTTTGAAGAGAAAAAAGAAAGGAGTATTTTTTTTATGAAAAAATTACTAATGTTATCACTAATGTGCTCAGTACTGTCTTTGTCAGTCTTTGCAAATGGTCAGCAAGAAGCAGATGCTTCTACTTATCCTAATGCCCCTGTTACTATCGTATGTCCATTTTCACCTGGTGGTGGATCTGATACAGTTACAAGAGCTCTAGCTGAAGCTGCTAAAGCAGATTTC
>JBFHGG010000181.1:0-2084 GCA_041583235.1 Halarcobacter sp. | reverse complement strand
ACCTTAGTAGTAAATTTTATGTGTCATGGTAACTTTTTTTTGTTACAGAGTTGTTAAATCTTTTACAACAGTTTTAACTCTTGAGAGATGTCTTTAACAAGCTTGTTTAATGGTCTTTTATCTATGTTCTCATCTTCTACATGATGGCAAAGCATTAATCTCTTTACTTCATTTTCATTTTTAAATATCTTCGTTGAATTTTTAAACTCATTAACCAAGTTTTCAAAAGAAGCTTCATTATATGCTCTTGAAATATCTACAAGTTCTAATACTTTGTCTTTGTGCGTATTATATAAAGCTTCAAGTGCAAAATCTTTTATATGATTATTTGCCTTTGCTTCTTCATTAGTTGTGATACTGTCTCTATTTTCAAATATAATGCTAAATTCATCTTCTTTATTTACTAAAGCTAAAAGTTGTTTATCAATACTGAATTTTTTAATTTTGTTAAAATCATCAAAATATGGGTGAATATGAGTTTCAAATTTGAACTCTTTTGACTTTTTAATATGTGAGTTACATATATGACAAGAAGGAATTAAATTGTATAAAGATAATGCAAAAAAAGGATAAGTAGACTTGTCTAAAAAATGGTCAAGAGTAGGTCTTGTAAAAATTTCATTTACTTCATCAGCTACTGTAATCGTATAATTTTTATTACAATATGGACATACGTTAATATTCAAAAGTTGGCAAATAGTATATGCATTATATTTTTTACCATTAAGTTCATATGAATCTTTACTTTTGGGAGTTACAGACAACTTTTTCTCATATTGATTTAAAAAATATGGTTTAAAATGATTAGAAAAATTCAACTGTTGTGCTAAATCCAATTTAGAGTAATCTACTAAAATATTAGATAGCTTTTTTGCATCCCCAATTAGAAAATCTTTCAATGTATATTTTCCACTAAAAGTGATTGTTATAATATTTATTAAAGATTTTTGTTTTCCTAAACTTCCATAAATAGTTTCATAGTGCAATTTTTCTATTACATATCGTTGAGACGAACTAAGATAAATTTTAATCACGTTTTATCTTTCGTAAAGCATCTAATTTTGTTTCAAGAAAATTTATTTCATCATCAATAGTCATATTTGTTATTTCAAATTTTTCATCAAATAATTGTTGTAATTGCCTTTGTACAAGAGGTTCACCTATAATATCTATGATATTTTGTGCTTGTTCTTTTATCTGTATATAGTTAGTGTCTTGTTCTGTGATAAATTTGTAAACTTGATTTATTTTCTCTTTCGCAAACTCTCCCATTAGCCCATCTTTCATAAAAAAACCATGAGAAAGTAGCGTGTGGATATTTGCTCCAAAAGTTTGTTTGATATCTAAACTATTACTTACATTTTTACAATTACCAACTCTTTGATGACCTTCTATAACTTCAATATCATCTTTTTTATATCTGCCTAAAAATATCACATTTTCTTTTGGTATATCTGAAAGAATAAATGGAGAGTGTGAAGTAATTATTACATGAATTTTTTTATCGATATCAGAAAAAAATTGAACTAATTGTTTTATATATTTTTTTTGCCAATTAGGATGCAATGTTAAATCTGGTTCATCTAACAAAACAAAAATATCATCTTTTTTACTTTCTAAAGCATCGTAAATTAATAAAAAATCAAAAAAAATCTTTCGTTCTCCCTGACTTAAATGAAAAATATTTCTTTCAATTTCATCATAAATCTCGAAACTAAAAGTACCCTTTGAATAAGCTTTCAAAAATAACTCTTCATGGTTCTTATAATATTGTTCATAAAATAATTCAATAGTACGTTCTTCACCTACAATATTTTTTATCCTTTTCACGTAATCATTCAGTTCAGAATTTTCAAATTTAAATGTTTTATCATTAAAAGTGATCATTATGCGAATTGGTACAAATTTAAACATATAATTATGATTATTTTTAAAAGTTTTAAAAATAAGTAAAAGTATTTTTTTCTTAAATTTTTTCAAATCATATTTATGCCGATTCTCATAAATACCTAGATTGTCATAATGTAAATTTTTTATATTCTCGTTTTCATAATATGTGTGTATGTTCATATGTGAACGCCTGT
>JBFHGG010000180.1:0-2159 GCA_041583235.1 Halarcobacter sp. | reverse complement strand
TTTAGATAATAAGAAGTGGGTACCCCTAAAACTTTTGCTTGAAAATATTGTGCTACACCAATTTCACTTCCATCATCACAAACATAAGCATTATTTGATACATTTTGTGCTTTAAAAGGAGCCACTTTTATGCCTTTTTCTTGCAAGATTTTTCCTATTACAAAAGTAATAGTAGATTTTCCAGCATCTGAACTTGTTCCAAATATTGAGATATTTTTCATTTATTTAAGCCTTTGAGGAAGCCCAAGCTTTACTTCATAAACTTCATCACAAATACTTGCTAACTTTTGTCCTATAATTCCACTTAAATCTACATATTTTCTAGAAACTTTTTCAAAGGGTATCACTCCTGAACTTACATCATTTAAAACAAAAACTATATTTGCATTTTTTGAAGCTATTTTTTCTATTTCTTCTATAAGTTCATTTTCATCTTTTTCCAAAGCATTTAAAAGCCACATAGAAATACAATCTACTAAATATGTATTCTCATCTTTAATTATTTTTGAGAGGTGAAATCTTTCTTCAATTGTTTCAAACTTATCACTTCTTTGTTTTTGATGTTTTAAAACTCTTGCTTGCATTTCTTCATCACCAAAACTATTATCATAAGTTGCAATATAAAAAGGCTTTTTATTTTTACTCAATTCTAAAGTTTTAGATTCAGCTAATCTACTTTTTCCTGATTTTTGTCCACCAAAATATAATATTTTATGCACAGCAATTCCTTTTAGTCATCAAAATTTATCCTAAAAAGCTTTCAACTTGTTTTGTAATACTTTCTTTAGATAAACCATTAATTAATCCATACATTAAAGCTCCACCTGCCCCAACACCCTCTTTTGCTTCACCTTCATCATACATTTTAAGAGCTGGATGATTTGAAAGAGAGAAATCAAAATCTGCATAATAAGCATTAATTTTAAAATCTAATAGTTCAAGTAAAGCTTTTATATCACTATTTCTATCTTCATAAACCCACTTTGTAGTACAAAGTGCTAAATTTGAAGTATCTAGTTTTCCACCCATTGTTTTAAGAATAGAATTAACAATTAATAAAACAGAAGCCATTTGAGTTCCACCTGCTAAAACTACTTTTGTTTTATTATTAAGTCCAAGAATAAATCCTGCACAAAATATCTGCATATTATCAGAAACACGTCCTAATTTTGCAAATAAATCATCATCACTTTTAATATTTGATAAAGCATGCTTAACTGTTTCATCCCTTATACTATTTGGAGCATCTTTAAAAGAGCTTGAAAATAAATTGCTACAATCATAATCAAGAGCTTCACAAGTTGCTCTTGCAGTTGTAGTTCCACTTGGAACACTCTCTCCTAAGATTATATAATCATCTTTACATATATATTCTTGTCCAAAGCTAAGACCTTTTTGAAAAACAGCCATTGCATCTATTTTTGCATCAAGTGCTATTGATCTTGATTTTGTCATATCAAAATTATGAATTTTAAAGTATTCAACTTTAGGACTAACTTCTAAACCAAGGTTCAGCAACTCTATATTTGAAAAAGCTTTTTGTAAATGAACAGCTCTAGTTATTAGTGCAGGTGTTGGAACACCTTTAGAAGTCGTAGCTATTTCTCCTAAACTTCGTAAAGTTCCTGTACATAAAAATTCACTATCAAGTGTTGGAGTTAAGTATATTTTTCCAGGAATTCCAGCTTGTGTAATTCCACTTATATTTACTGTTTGAGTATTTGATAAAGCTAATAAAAAAGTAGCTTTTTTAGCTCTTAAAAACTCTGCAAAATCTATATTTCCTATAATATTTTTTATCATTAATTTTCCTATATAATTTTAATTTCTTTTAAACTTTTTTTCTTTTCCCAAGCAATTGTTTCAAGTTCTGGTTTATCTAAGAACTCATCTACATAACCAATTGTTAAATATCCAATAAGTTTATACTCTTTTTTTATTCCTAATATTTTTTTTACTTTTTTAGGCCTTAAAATACTAACCCATCCAACCCCAATATTATATGCTCTAGCCATTAGCCATAAATTTTGAATTGCACAAACTACACTATATTCACCCATCTTTTTTTGACTTGTTTGTCCTAAGATATCTTTTTTGGGTTTTTCATAAAAGACAGCGAGATTTAAATGAGACTCTTTAATTCCTTCAAGTTTTAGTTT
>JBFHGG010000179.1:0-2218 GCA_041583235.1 Halarcobacter sp. | reverse complement strand
TAAAATAATAAGAATTATTTAATGCTGAGGTTGGAGCTTGAATTAAAGTCCAACCATTATTAGAAATATAATTTATTAATCCACCTAATATGAAAATCATATGATCTGAATCACTTGCACCATAAGCTCTATAAATTGATCCGAACTTATCATCAAGCCATTCACCATCAAGGTTGATTATTATCATACCACCATTATTTAATGCATCGGTAATTTGTGTTGAATCTGATACGTCTTCATTTTCATCATCAATGTATTGAACTTGCACAATTAAAGTTCTTCCAGGCATGTCAGCGCTATATAGTTTTTTGTATTGATTATAAGTAATAAAAGATAGTTCAAGTATTAAAATTACTAAAAGAAAAGTTAGAAAATTTAATTTACCTCTATTAAGATTATTATTATTGCCATCCATATTTAAGTACCTCAAAATTAAAGTTATATAATTAACTAAATTTTAAGTTATGAAAAATTTGCTGTCCATACTTAAAGTATTGTTTTCTAATTAAAATATTATAATTTTTAAATTATATCTATTTATTAGTACTTTTTATTACATATAGATAGGAGCGATATTATACAGTTGATAAACAATAGAGAGTAACAAAAGTATAAAAGATAAGATAAAGATTCATTGGGCAACACTTTTTTTTTCATGGTTTTGTTTCTACTAAATAAACAGAGAAAGGGGGGCTTGATTTTATTTTGTATACTTTTAATATAGTGGTCTATTTTTTACATAAGTTTTTCAATGATTACTTTTTATCATTACCTATAGCTAGCCTAATAGAATATTTTGGTGGATTTAAATAATTGCTTATAGAATTACCCATAATTAATTTATCATTTCTTATAAATAGTTGATAATAATTAATTTTTTGATTTTCTATTAGTTCCTTTCTTGGTTTTGCTTTATCACCAAAATATACATTAACTAGGCTGTTTTGAATAGGAATAAAACAATCTTCTTGGCTTTCATTATAAGCAATAAGTCTAGTTTCACTTTCATCTCGATAATCAATAAATTTAGAGAAAAATAAAGGAATAGCAAAATATTCGTTTTCAAGTAGTCCCTGAGCAGTTAATATCTCTTCTTGAAGAATTTCATTATTATTTACAATTGTGATACCAGCGTGTGATTTTAATTTTTTCTTAATATTTACTGAGTCTTTAAAATTTGGGGAAACATACTGAATCTTATTATATCTTGAAATAGGATATTGTGAGTTAAAATCATAAAATAGTTTGTCTGCGTTAAAGCATAGGCAAACCCCTTTGTATCCATCACCATATTTTTCCCACATTCGAGAATGCATATATCCTGGCAAAAATATCTCTTGATCCTTTTCTGTCTTGTAATTTAAATCACCGCAAAGGCAGAGTACTCTAAAGTTTTCTTGTACACTATTGTAAACTTTGATTCCATTATCACTATCCATGTTAGGGGTTAATATTTTTTTTTCAAAGGGATCATCAGTAAGTGTTTTCCACCTTGATAACCTAATCCCATTTGTTAGAATTTTTTTGAAAGTGCCTAAAGATGTATAATGGTATAAATAATTGCTCATTAATTATTCCTTGATAACTTGTATTAATTAAATTAAAAATATTTTAATATTTTTATTCAGTCTATATTCTATGGATTATATTTTAATGTTGTCTTTGTTTCAAACACTATTTACTTGGTGTTTACATTATAGTGAGATGTGAATCAAGACACTTTCTAAAATATTTCACGAATATTTCAGTAGTTTTTCTTCTTTTTTCGCTGCACCAGTAAATGCATTATAATAGATTTCATTTGGTGCATAATATCCCAAAGATTGGTGAGGTCTGGTAATATTAAAATAATTAATAAACCAATCCAATCCTTCTTCCAATTCACTCATTGTAGAGTAATCATGAAGAAAAATATGTTCATATTTTAGAGTTCTCCAAGTTCTCTCCATATATATATTATCCATTGCTTGTCCAACAGAATCCATACTAATTCTAATGTGTTCTCTTTTTAATACTGCAAGGAATTCTTTTGAGGTAAATTGGCTACCTTGGTCACTGTTAAATATCGACTGAGCACCATAAACCCCTATAGATTTCTCTAAACATTCAATGCAAAAATATACGTCCATTGTATTACTTAATTTCCATGAAAGTATTTTCCTACTATAAAGATCTATTATTGCACATAGGTAAACAAATCCATGGGGTAATGCTATAT
>JBFHGG010000178.1:0-2272 GCA_041583235.1 Halarcobacter sp. | reverse complement strand
TCTTTTTCTTGTTTAATTTTATCTTTTTCTTGTCTTTTGGCTAATATTATTTTATCACGTTCTCTTTTTTCTTCTTCACTCATAACTTGATGTTGTTTTCTAAGTTTTTCCCAGTCTTGCATTTTACCATTCTCCTATTGAGTCAAGATATTCTTGTTCTTTGCCTTTACCATAGACTTTGGTGTTTGATTGAGATGGTTGGTTCTTGTAATTATCTTCTAAAATCTTAACAAAATTTGAAGGTTTCATAATCCAATCAAAACTAGCTTGCCATTGTCCATTTCTACCAGAAAGAAAATTAGAATCTTCAACTTTATTGAATACTTCTAAAATGGTTTCTTTATCATATTCTTTCAATCTAGATTTAATAGCTTTTCTTCTACTATCAGTAAGTTTTTGTAGTTTAGGAAGAGAAGTACAAATTTGTGAAAAATAATTAATAATTTCATCAACTTCGGTTTCTTTATGTATTTCTTTAACATCATTAAGTTTTTTATTATTAAGTAGTTTATTATTACTTTCTTTATATGTACCTGCGTTTTGTAGCCCTACATTTTGTAGCCCTACATTTTCTACCCCTACAAAATGTACCTCTAGAAATTCTTTAACATCTATACCAAATTCTATTGCCTCTTCTACCATAATTCCTAAAATTTCATCTTTAGATGGCTCTGTAAAAATGTTATATTCATAGTGCATTTTAGGGTTGTCTTTGTTAGGTTTTCTTCTTCTAAGATAAAACAACCATTCTTTATTAAGTTCATCTAATCCAGCATTAATACTTCTTTCACCAGCGTTGATAATTCCTTGTAATCCTTTTTTTGAGAATTTCCAACTTTGTGGTAAAGATAACAATTGAACCCATATTCCAATAGCTTTAGGGCTTAATGAAGTTCCTTTTAACACCTTGTTTTTTATGGTAGTAAAACCACCATCATGTTTTTTTAATGTATTAGCCACAATATTCCTCCTTATTGTCATGAAAAATTTGATGACAATCTTGACAGACACATATTAAATCTTCCATATGTTGAAGTTCATTTCCATGATGTTCGTAAGTTCTATGATGCACTGATAAATTTTCATCACTACCACACATTTGGCACTTAAAGCCAGCATTTAACTTTACTTTTAATGAAACAGCATTCCAATATGGAGTTTTTAAAAAATCATAATAACTCATCTGTATTATTGATTCAGATATAACATCTTGATAGCAATTAAATAAATGGTTTTTTAGATGTTGAATTTTCTGATTTATTTTCATACCTTTAGCCCACCTTTTTTCTGGATCTAAATACACGTCAACAAATCTTTCAGTAAGCTCTTCAACTTCATTTTCGTGTCTTTTGGCATTTTCTGATATTTTTTTCTTTTTTTCTTTCTCTTTTTTTTCTTTGCAAGAATTACAGATTATATTATCTTTTAAAATATATTCCATAAGTGCTTTTTTGCTAAGTTCTTTTATTTCTACTTTTTCACAAATATTACATTTAGTTTCTACTCTCCATTTTAAGTAAACATTTTTTTCTCTCTCTAAAGGTTGAAATAGTTTTCCTAACATTGCAACATTGCCCTCTTTAAAGCATTTAATATCATTAATATTTTGGATTGTAATTAAATCACCTTGCTTAAATAAATATTTTTCTTTTAAAAAATTTTCTATTTCTTCTTTAGTTACATTAGCCATTCTCTTTCTCCAACTTATCCATAGTAATGTTTCTAACAAATAATGATATAGGCAGCCTTAATCTATCTGCCTCTTTTTTAATCTTTTCATATTGTCCTTCTTCGAATCTAATATGAACTATTTTTGTTTTAGTAGTTTTCATAATAACTCCTTATTAGTAATTTTATGTAACACATTGTAATTTATTAAATAATATAAGTCAACCCCAAAAATCAAAAAAAACTAGCCAATTAAGGCTAGCTTAAATCTTTCTTAATTTTATCAATTAATTCTTGTGCTTCTATAGGGTGTGTTTTTGGATCGCATAGAACTGCACTATTACACCGTAAAGAACATACGGATACCATATTCATAGGGTGGTGTATTACTTCCTCACCATATTTTTTAATATAACCTTTAGCTTGTGGGATTATATGAGCAAGCTGGCTATTGTATGGAGTGATATATTTACCACAAACTCCACACCTATAGCCTTGTTCCTTGCATTTTTGTTCTCTGGTTTCCATAATATCAGCCATTATTTTTAATCCTATCCACTTCTTCTTTTGAAATCTTATTAAAGTTTGCAATTTTAGTTGTGTG
>JBFHGG010000177.1:0-2279 GCA_041583235.1 Halarcobacter sp. | reverse complement strand
GCTTTATCTAATCCAATGCTATTTGGATTTGGTGAAGCTTTTTTTTTACCTTGCTTTTTTTACTTGATATTCTTCCTAGGCTTTTTACTTTTCTCTTTTTTATTTACATTTCTTATATTTTTATATATCTCTTTTTCCTCTTTAGTTGAGAATTTTGCTTAGCTTAGCTATACTACTAGGCAATGAAAAACTTAAAACAATTATTACATAAAATGCTCATTATTGGCTTTGATTCTGATGTTATCTCTACTAACACTACACTAAACACGCAGATTAAAAATGGTTTAGGAGGAGTAATACTTTTTGATAAATATATTAATGATAAAACAAAAAATAAAAATATACAAACTCCCCAACAACTTAAGAAACTTAACTTAACTTTGCAAAATATCAGCACTAATCCTCTAATGATTTGTATTGATCAAGAAGGTGGAAAAGTTGCGAGGTTAAAAGAAGAAAAGGGATTTATAGAAACCTCATCAGCAAAAATTATTGCTAGTCTTTCCATTGAAGAAGTAAAAACAGAATATGATAAGTTAGCTTCACAGTTACAAAATTTTGGAATTAACTGTGACTTCGCTCCACTTGTTGATATAGGAATTAATAAAGATTCAAAAATTATTTATGGATTAGACAGAGCTTATGGTGAAGATTGTGATACTGTAGTTAAATATGCAGAAATTTTTATGGATGCATTAAAAGAGCACAAAATTATTTCAGTCTTAAAACATTTTCCAGGACATGGCAGTGCTAAAGGAGACTCTCATGAAGGATTTGTGGATATTACAAAAACTTGGGATGAGATAGAATTGTATCCTTACAAACAATTGCTGCATAAAACTAATATGATTATGAGTGCTCATGTTTATAATGCAAAATTAGATGAAAAACATCCCTCTACACTCTCATATGATACCAATACAAAACTTTTGCGTAAACAATTAGGCTATGAAGGTGTACTTATTACTGATGATTTACAAATGGGAGCAATCAAAGAACACTATACTAAAGAGAAAGCAATTGAACTTGCTATTAACTCAGGAGCTGATATGCTAATGTATTGTAATCAATTAGGAAATGATGATACTAATGAAACTATTGATATGATGGAGCATTTAGTTCAAAATAATAAAATCTCAATTGACAGAATAAAAGAAGCAAATAATAGAATAGATAAACTTCTAAAAGAAATAAGTAATTAAATGCAAATAGGATTTTCATTTATTGATTGGACTATTTTTATTGGATATTTAGCAGTATTATTAGGCCTAGCTATTTATCTTTCAAATAAAAACATTAGCTCTTCAAGGGAATTTTTTACTGCTAAAAAATCTATGATGGCATTGCCTGTTGCACTTTCATTACTTGCTACTGCACAATCTGCAGCTACTTTTTTAGGAGCTCCTGAGTTTTCTTATAGATTTGATTTAACTCTTATTGGATATTCTATTACATCATTGCTTGCAATTTATATTGTAGTAAAAGCATTGATTCCTAAACTTTTTGAAATGAATGCTATGAGTGTTTATGAATTATTACAAGAAAGATATTCTGGAAATTCTAGACGTGATGTTGGAGTGATGTTTTTAATAGGAAGATTGTTTGCTAGTGGTGCAAGACTTTATATGGCAGCATTGGCTTTAAGTATGATACTTTTTTATGATATAAGTTTAGAGTATATTAGTTTTTCTGTTGTTTTACTTGTATTAGGAGCTTTAATTTTCACCTATTTTGGAGGAATTAAATCTGTTATTATAAGTGATATTCTACAAATCATTGTTTATTTAGGTGCAGGAATTGCGGTTGTAGTTTATTTATATTTCTCATTGTCTATGGATTTTTCTACACTTTTTCAAAGTTTGAATGATGCAGAAAAATTAAAATATATTGATTTTGAGCTTAGCTTTACAAATGAGGGAAAATTTAATATTTTTTCACTTTTAACAGGATATATGCTTTTAAATATTGCCGCATTTGGGCTTGACCAGGATTTAGCTCAAAGAGTATTATCTTGTAAAAACAAAAAAGAAGCTAGCTTCTCACTATATGGTGCAACACTCTTAAGTATTCCTATTTCTATGCTATTTTTAAGTATTGGCCTTTTGTTATTTTTGTATTACCAAGAACATACAATTTCTCAAAAGTTTGCGGGTGAGAGTATTACTATTTTTATGTATTATATTTTAAATGAGATGCCAAATGGATTAAAAGGTTTTGTCACAATTGGTGCAATTGCTGCTGCTTTAAGTAGTACAAACTCAGTCTTAGGAGCAATGAGT
>JBFHGG010000176.1:0-2296 GCA_041583235.1 Halarcobacter sp. | reverse complement strand
GATTACCTTTACAAACTATTAAGTTTTTAAAGAACATCAATCTCATCGAACTTCTAGCAAACTTTCGTTTGGTATAGGTTGTCTGTTTTTGGACGGGAATTATAATAGATTTTTTACCTCTTGTCAAGGGTTTTTTCTTTAGTATCGCTTAAATTTTTAAAGTCTTTCCTCTTGGGCCTTTTTTCTCTTGTTTTTCAATCTAATTTTTATATACAAATCCACTATTAGGTTCTATAATAATCTCTATATTTTCGTTTTCTTGGGATTTTAATTTAATAATACATGGAGATTTTATTTCATATTCATAATATTCATTTTCATATGCACTTAACTTAGAATAGACCTTTCCATCTTTTCCAAAGGAAATTTGCCCTAAACTACTAGTACTATTACATGATATTTCTACATCATTTATTCCAAACTCTTTAGTAAGTAATACGTATTTTGATGTATTGTTTCTATATTCACATTTACTTGTTGAATAGATCTTTTTATTTGTAAGGGGATCATTAAGAGATTCATATAAACCTGCATGCCCTGTTTTATTTTCATCAGAATAAATGCGATAGTATAAACCTCCAACATCTTTATCACATCTAAAAAATTTTAATGTCCATCTTTTTTTATGCCAAAGAGTATCATTTAACTCTTCTTTATCATCTATTAAAGCTTGATATCTTGTCTCTTTTAAATATAAAATTATTCTATTTGCGGCAGTTTCTAAATTTGTTTTAGTAGATGTTTTTCCATAATAACTTCCAACAAAGATTAAAATAGTTAGTACTAAGATAATCTCTATTAAGGAGAAGGCCCTTTTCATTAGATTTTTATTACATATGCAGTTATTAATGTTTTACCCAAAAAACTTATTGGTATTTTTATATCATAGAAGTACTGTTCTTTTGTGGTAAGAAAATATTCATTTCCTTGATCTATTCCATAAAACTTTAATCTTAATAATAACTCTTTTTTATCACATTGTATCTTATTAATATTATTTGCTTTTAGTTCTTGTGCTATTTCTTTTGCAAAATTATATTTATAAATAAAGTGTTTTTCAGGATTCTCTAAAAGTAAATAAACAGGCTTATTAAAAATTGTTATCATTACATTTATAATTAAAATAAAAAGAACTACAATTAGAATATAGTAATGCCTAAATCTAAACTCAGGAAGCCTAACTCTTACTGTATGTAAAAATGTTCTTACCATATAAGGTAAAAAAATCACTACAAAAGGGGCATAATCTTCTATATAAATTTGCTGTCTAAATGAAAATAAAAAAGAGAATATTAAGGACGTGCTTGCAATATACCAAACTAATGTTCGTTCATTTTTTATTCCACTTCTATATATTGTATAAAAAAAGTATATAAATAATAAGGGTGAAAAAACCGAAGCATAAATGGCAAAGGTATCAACTAAGAAACCCCTAGGTTTTCCACCTGAGTCAAAACCATAAATTCCCATTGATAAGGCAAAAAGTAAAAATGATATAAATATAAGTTTTTTATCTTTTTTACTTAAAGAAAAAAGAAAAATTGCAAGAAAAAAAATAGCAAAGGAATTATCAATAAATAAAAAAAGAACTAATAAGATATAACAATGTTTATTTGTTTTTTTATAATAATAAATATATAGCAGTGTGAAAAAAGTTACAATAATTGCACTATTTACTAGTATTGAAGCACTTAAAAGTCCTGGAAGAATCATAAAAATTATTATTGAGATTAATCTATCAGACTCTTTTTTAAAAAAATTTTCACTTAATTGATACATTAGTAAAACACTAAGCAAATAAAATAGTAAGAAAGGTAATCGTAATGCTATATCATTTTGTCCAAATAGATAAATTGAACTATTTGTTATAACACTTAATAATGAGTTATTAACAAATACATTTAAAGCCTCTTTATAGGAGATGCTTAATGTATTTGCTGTATTTAATAATACAAGGAATACTAATACTAGTATTCCATAAAAAATATATTTGTATTTATTAACACTTTGAATCATAATTGTAAAAAGTTATCTATTATCTTAAATCCCCCTTGCTTACCGGAATAAGAAGTAATTGGAATACCGGCCATACTTATTGCATCAACATCTCTGTAAATCGTTCTAATTGATACTTCAAACCGATCTGCTAATTCCCGTGCACTAATTATATCTCTGTTTAAAAGAGTTACCGTTATTGCCAACATTCTATCTATGCGCATGGTTTACCTAAATTTTCATCAATTACTTTTTCAGTCAAAGGGAATATCTTTATTTCACCTTTTTTTTCAAAATAAAT
>JBFHGG010000175.1:0-2396 GCA_041583235.1 Halarcobacter sp. | reverse complement strand
GATTACCTTTACAAACTATTAAGTTTTTAAAGAACATCAATCTCATCGAACTTCTAGCAAACTTTCGTTTGGTATAGGTTGTCTGTTTTTGGACGGGAATTATAATAGATTTTTTACCTCTTGTCAAGGGTTTTTTCTTTATTATTGCTTAAATTTGGAAAATTTATTGTGTTTACATTCTCTTTTTTTGGGAAAAGCCCTTTTTATGGGCTTATTGATAAATGTAAAGTTTATCGTTTGAGATTTTTGCTGAAGATAAAGCATAAAAAGATTTATCTAGGATCTTTTTGGCTTCTCCAAATGAGACTGCAATTATAAGTTTTATAGTAAATTTTTCATTTTCAAACTCTATTTCTAAGTTTTGTAGTATTGATACTAACTCTTTATAATCTCTGTTTTCATCTAATATAATTCCAACTTTTGGTCCAAATAATCTATATGCATCACAATTTTCATTTATTTTATCTGTGATTGCTTTAAAAAATTCATTTGAAGTTTTTATATTATATGACTCACTAAAGCTTACAAGAGAATCTAAATAGACTTCAAGGAATGTGATTTTTTTATTTTCTAAGTTTTTTAGTTCATTTTTTAGTTTATTTATATTTGGAAGTTTTGTAATAAGATCAGTAAAAGATGGAATACTATTTATATAAGATCTAAAAATATTTTTAATATTTAAATCTAAAAACTCTTTATTCTTCGCCAATAGTTTTTCAAAACTAGTTTTATAATAACTTGAATAATACAAAATCAAGCTGTAATCATCTTGTATTTTGATTTTATGTTTGTCATACCCTACTTCAATTATATTTAGATCACCATGAATATTTTCTATCTTTGCGTTTACTAAACCAAAAAATAAATTATTTGAGATTAAGTTTTCTATTTTCTTTTTTAACCATTCATCACTTGGTTCATTTTTTTCTAATATCTCTTTTAGAAGTTTTTCTATACTTAAATAAGATTCATTTTTTATTTCTAAGTCTTTTTGTTTTATATGTTTACTTATAAGCTCTTTACCTATTTGAATTGATTCTAAACTTGAAAAAGACTTTTGTGTTCTAAAATTAAATTGACTAAAGAAATTATTAGCATAATTAGATAAGATTTGTTTGTTTATTATATTAAACTCTTTTTCTAAAAAATTATCATTATCTAATCTTTGATATATAAAATAGAAGTTTTTTGATTTTTCTTGAGATTCTAAAACTTTTTCATAGGAATAATATAAGGAAAGACTTAAATAAATTTTTGCGTACATACTCATTAAATGTGAAACTAAATTGTTTTTTTCTATATATTCAATTATTTTATCAACTAAAATATTCTCTTTTGTAGAAACTTTTAACGATATATATCTTTGTAAAATTCTATCTATTATTTTTAATCTATATAATTCATAATAGTCATTGTCAAACTTTTTTATATCAAGTAAAACTTTTAGTAAGGAATCTAGTTTACTCTTTTCAATATGTCCACTATATAAAACTATACTATGTATAATCTTCATATCTAAATTTGTTATAGTTTCAAGATTAATAAAAAACTCTAAGGCATTATCTTGATACAAATATATATAGTTTTTTAAAAGTTCTTCTCTAAATTCATCTAAGGTATTACACTCAATTCTATTATCTTTTTTTACATTTTTATTATATAAATCATAGATATCTTTTAAATCTTTTTTACTATTAAGCTCTATATTCTCAAAATGAAGTTTTGTTTTTAGTTTATAGATTAGTGTCAAGATAAGAGCTGTAGTTTTATCTAAAAAGGATTGGTAATATCTTTTCTCTTTTTCTAATAAATTATAACCTTCATTAATCTTATTTAACATAAATGCATATTTTGAAATAATCAAATCTTTATTATTCATATTCACAGACAAATATGTTACATTTGTAAAATATATAAGAAGTTTACCTAAGATAACATTTAAAATTTTTGTATCATTCTTTTCTAATTGTATTTTACTTTTAATATTTGCAATAGTAGTCGTAATTAAATCTAGAATACTATTCATATTTTTTCTTTTTTGTATATCTAAGGAGTTAATTACACATATTTCATTTAAGACTTCTAAAACTGCTAAATAACATTTAAAAGAGATTTCAAAATTTTCTTTTTCATTTTTAATAAAGAGTTCACAAACATTATCTTCATAATCATTTAAAAGTAATTTTATTCCTTCAAGCTTGAAAGTATTATCTTCTTCTAATAAGTCATATTTATTTCCATTTGATAGAAGATTTAAGATTATATAAACTTCTTTAAATAGATGTGTTGAACTTTCATCTATTATATCTTTCATTCTCTTTTTAATATCATTTAATAAATAGATTTTATAGTTGTAAGAGTTTTTTATAAGAGTTTTTAAATCATCAGGTAAAAAT
>JBFHGG010000174.1:0-2433 GCA_041583235.1 Halarcobacter sp. | reverse complement strand
TACATAAATCCTAATTTTAAATATAATAATTCTAGAAAAAGAATAAGTAATTTAGATCCATATTATTCATTTATTGAGATGAATATTAATAAGGGTATAAAAATGACTTATATTTATAAAATCATTAAAGACAAAGGATATAATGGTTCATATTCCACATTAAGATCATATTGTAGACAATTTAAATTTAAATATAATAGTAGCTGGATATCTACTAGTGAAGATAAAATAGAATTAAAAAATGTAATCAACTTTTTATATCATCCTCTAAAAAAAATTAAAGAAATATCCATGAAACAACATAACAAGATTTTTAAACATCACCCAATTATTGAAACAATATATACAGTAATAATAGATTTTAAATCAGCAGTATTTAAAACTAAAAGTACTACGGCTTTTACAAAATGGTTAAATAAAGTGAAAACAATAAACATCATAGAATTAAATAGTTTTGTGAAAGGTCTTGAAAGAGATATCAAAGCTGTGCTTACTGCTATTAATAAAATAAAATTTATTAATAGAATTATGTATGGAAGATGCAAATTTGATACTTTAAGAAATAAGATATTAATTGCTGAAAAGTACAACTAATCCCCAATTAATGGAAAGAACCATTCATAACTTGACGTTTATAGTAGAATTAATTTAGCATATACCTTTAGAATGTTTAATGACACATTTTATCTCTATTTTTAGCTACATGTTCATTAATACGTTAACATATATATTATATAAAAAATAAAGTTGCTTAAATGAAAAAATTAGTTATATAATAATATTGATCATATTAAAATAGAGGCTAACCATGAAAAAGGAATTTTTCCAATACTATGTACCAAATGAAAGAGAATTTAATGAACTTTGGAAAGAATGTTATTTTGTTTTTGATACCAATATATTAATTAATCTATATGAGTTTTCATCAAATTCAAGAGAAGATATTCTTAAGGTTTTCAATAATATTAAAGATAGAATATGGGAACCACATCAAGTAATAGATGAATTTTTTCAAACAAGAATTGATAAAATCATTTCACTACCAATTATATATGATAAGGAATTCACCGACTTAGAAACAAGTATAAACACATTTCAAGACCATATAACTAAAACCAAGCATCCCTTTTTATCCTCAAAATACCAAGATAAAATTAATAGTTATTTATCGTTAGCATTAGATAGTATCCAGAAAGGATTTGATGAGCAAAAAAAAGAATGTATTTGTTTAGAAAATGATAAGATATTAAACGAAATCACTTCTTTACTAAAAGATAAAGTAGGTAAACCTTATTCTGAAAAAGAGATGAAAGTCATACAGGAAGAAGGAGCTGAAAGATATAGTAAAAAAATACCACCAGGCTTTAAAGATGCTGGAAAACCTGAATACTTAAAAAATGGATATGGAGATTTTATTATATGGAAACAAATTCAAAAATTTGCTAAAGAAAAAAAGAGTCCTATCATATTTATAACAAATGATGTTAAAGAAGATTGGTGGCTAATAAAAAAAGGTAAAACTATTTCACCAAGAACAGAGCTAATAAAAGAAATTAAAAATAATTCTGATGTTAATTTCTATATGTACAAATTAGAAAATTTTCTTAATCATTATGAGACTTATTATAAAAAAGTAAAATCTAAATATGAGAAAATAAATCTCGACACTTTCAATGAAATAAGGGGATTAGAGGAACAAAAAGAACTTATAAATCATGAAAAAATGCTATTAGAAGAAAAATTTAACTTTTTATCAAAACAAAGAAATGAAATAATACATAATAAGATTCTTTATGAAGATGAAAACTCATCAATAGAGACAATGTTGAATTTTAATGAAAGAGAGAATCTACAAAAAAGTACACTTGATAGAGATAAAAAAAGAAAAATAATTGAGGAAAGACTATATAAACTTACTTCCCATAGAAATAATATACTTAGTGAAATAAATACGTTTACCGAAAATGTACACAAAGCTAGTAAATATAACGACAAAGAGACTTTAAAGTATTTTTTAAAAAATCAGAATATAGCCCAAAATGAATTACAGAACATTGAAAATGAAATTATTAATTTAAAAAAACTTCTTTATATTAATGACGTAATTAATGATAAACAACTTGAAGGATATCAAAAAAATTCGAGAGTGTGACAAAAAGTCTGTATCTAGGAAAGTAGCCTTCTAATTGATAATTCTTAGATTTTTATTGATTCTCAGTTTATGACTCAACAACCTACACTCACTATAGTATGAGCAAAATGACATGTCAAGATTATCCTTGTTTTAAGGATCTTATAAGCTGATATATCACTTGAATTATCTAATGCAACCCCAACTACTTTTTTTAAAGGTTAATTAGTTGCAATAAATATTGCAAAAGATATAGTTGCATTTAGTAGTGCAAATAAGTTTTTATAACTTTTCACTTATTT
>JBFHGG010000173.1:0-2478 GCA_041583235.1 Halarcobacter sp. | reverse complement strand
TAATTGGCTTGCTGGAATTGCTTTCATCCCTGAATCTGCTACTTTTTTTACTAAAGCTGCATCACTCATAGCAAATGCACTTACACCTGCAAATGCAACTGCTGCTAAAACTATACTTTTTTTCATCTTCTCTCTCCTTGAATCTTAAATATAATTTCTACTTTAGGACAATTAATATTAAATTAAAATAAAATTACATAAGTTTAGATTATAATTTAATTATAATTTAAATATATAATTATTATATTGGAAAGAGATTAGTATTTCATGGTATTTTTATAGAAAATAACTTAAAAAATAATATTTAATTTTTTCAAAAATTTTATAAAGATTTAGATTTTTTATAAACTCCAAAAAAATGAGGTACTGAAGGTATTTGTGTATCATTATATTCTAAAAAACTTATTTCTTCTAACTTATCAATATTTACAAATTCATTTATTTCTGATTTACTAAGAGGTAAAGGTATTATATTTTCTTGTTCGTTTTCATTTCTGCTTCTACAAGAAACTAAAATATATCCATTTTTAGCAATTAAACTACTCATAGCTTTTCTAGCTTTTTTTCTATATTTACCTGGTAAAACTTGAATTGTATTACATTCATAAACTACGTCGAAACTTTCAATCCACTCTTTAGGGTAAGAAAATAAATCAGCAACAATATAATTAACATTTGTATTTGCATATCTATTTTTACAAAGTTCAATTGCAGTAGCAGAGATATCAAAAGCTATAACTTCAAAGCCAAATGAGCATAAAGCCTCAGCATCATCTCCTACTCCACAACCAATCACACAAGCAGTTTTTTTCTTTTTTTTAATCAAATCTTTTTTTAACCAAGATACTAAATAAGGACTAGCTTCTAAGTCAGCCCAAAAAACTTCTGTATAATCACCTTTTGCACTTTTATAAATATTCTCAAACCAACCTGTTGGATCACCTTTTTCTTGATACTTTTTTACCATCTTTTTGTATTCATCTGCCAAAAAAGTTTCTTTTTTAAGGAAATCTAAATCTTTCATTTTTATTCTTTATTCTCTCTAATAGCATCTTTGGATTTATTAAAACAGAACATTCCCATTTTTTCATTTGTAAAAGTCATAATACATGTACTTCCAGGGTCACTTAAAGGTGTAAATTCGTAAACTCTTACATTGTAACCTTCTGTTTCAATACTATATTTTACATCAGGTTTTATAGTTTTATTTCCCCAGCTTTTTAACTGTGACCAAGATATTGCATAAGCTTGACTTGTCATAAAAAGTAAGCTAATTACTAATAAATATTTTTTCATAGGATTTTCCTTTTTATGATTCTATTTCTAAATTTCTATTTCAAGAGCAATAGGGCAGTGGTCACTTCCCATAATTTCATTTAAGATATAAGCATCTTTAATATTATCTTTTAAATCATCACTTACATAAAAATAATCAATTCTCCAGCCAACGTTATTTGCTCTTGCATTTGCTCTATAAGACCACCAGCTATAATGTTCTGGTTCATCCCCAATTACATGTCTTAAAGTATCAATATAGCCTGCTGCTAAAAATTTATCCATCCATTCTCTTTCCATTGGTAAGAAGCCTGAAGTTTTTTCATTTGCTTTTGGTCTTGCTAAATCTATCTCTTTATGTGCAGTATTCACATCACCACATACGATTATTGATTTTCCTTCTTTTTTAAGATTTTCACAATGCTCTAAGAATCTATCATAAAATTCCATTTTATAAACAAGTCTTTCTTCTTTTGATTGTCCATTTGGAAAATATACATTAAAAAATGCAATATCTTTATTTCCAAGTGTAAAATGAACTTCGTTGATTCTTCCTTCATCTAAAATATCAACTGTAGGACAGTTGCATTCAAATGTTGTCTTAATATCTGTAAAAAGTGCTGTTCCACTTCGTCCTTTTATTGCAGATTCTGAAGCAAATAAAGTTTTGTACTCTTTTTCAAAAATAGAGTCAGGTATTTGCACTTTTTGAGATTTTGTTTCTTGAATACCTAGTAAATGAACTTCATCTTCATCTATCCATTTTAAAGCCTCTTTTTTGTCAACTGCTCTGATTCCATTTACGTTCCATGATATAAATTTATATTTTGCCATTTATTAATTAACCTTTTTTAATTTTCTTTAATTTGTTCTATTTTTTCAATATTCTCTTTATTTTCTAAAGGAATAAAATTTTTATTCTCTTTTTTTTCTTCATCTGAAGCTTTTTTATTTAAAACAGAACCTAATCCAATCGCCATTCCAAATGCATTCCCTGAAGTTAAAGAATCTCCTTTTCCTCCATGGGTATCAATTTTTCCTTTTTGGGCATCATATGCGTATGATATTGATATAAGTGATAGTATAAATAAAATTTTAACTAAGTTTTGCATCTTTTTTTTCCTTTAAGTTTTTATACATTCCAAATAGTGTTATGATTATCCAAAAAACTTCAATAATAAATGAGCCTAGATTAAAATGCAC
>JBFHGG010000172.1:0-2538 GCA_041583235.1 Halarcobacter sp. | reverse complement strand
CCTTGTTCATGGAAGTATTGGTTTTGGCTTTGGTATGATTGCTACTCCTATTATTGCTCTTTTTGCAGATATTCAAACAACAATTCTTTTTATGTTAATTCCTACTATGCTTGTGAACATAATTAGTATTTTAAGTGAGGGTAGATTTTTTGAAGCATTAAAGAAGTTTTGGTTTATTATTTTTCTTATGATTATAGGTAGTATTATAGGCACAATTTTATTAGTATATACAAAATCAGAGTATTTTAAATTATTATTAGCTTTTATTATTTTTATATATTTATTACAATCAATAATAGATATTAAAGCTAGATTTGTATCAACTTATCCCAAGGCTTCAACTTATGGTTTAGGAGTATTTGGAGGTATTTTATCAGGTCTTACTAATATTGTAGCTCCTCTAATGATTATGTATACTCTAGAGTTAAAATATACTAGGAAAGATACTATACAATTATCTAATTTATGTTTTTTATTTACAAAAATAGGTCAAATATCAGTATTTTTATATTTTGGTGCATTTACTAGTGAAGCTTTTACTCTTTCAATGATAAGTATAGTAGCAGTGCTTTTAGCAATGTTTATTGGTATTAAAATAAAAAAAATTATTGATGCAAAGTTTTATGCAAAAATATTAAAAATATTATTATTTCTTATTGCTTTAATGTTAGTTTTTCAAACATTAAATTATTAAGAAGCGAGTTCTAGGTATAATTTGCGAAAAATAATTTTTGGAGTAGAAAAAATGAGATTAGGTAATATTTTATTAATTGCTGCAATAAGTGCACTAAGCTTAAATCTAAATGCAAGTGAAAGAATCACATATAAATCAGCAAAGTCATCATCATCTTATTATCAGATGGCTGTACAAGTTGGTGAAAATATTTCTAAAAAAAGTAATCAAGAACTTAAAATAACAATTGAAGAGAGTCAAGGCTCTGTTCAAAATGTTAAAGAGGTTCGAAAAAGAAAAGGCAATTATGTATTCACAACACCTCCTGTTTTAGTTAAACTTGCAATGGGACAAAAAGCAATGTTTAAAAATGATAATGCTGAGGATTATAGTAAAATACGATCTTTATTTCCTATTCCTTATTTAACAATGCATATGGTTGTTAGCAAAAAATCAGGAATAAATAATTTTTCTGATTTAAAAGGAAAATCTTTATTAATAGGTAAAGGAAGTTTTGGTGCAAAAGAAGCTAAAAAATATGTTGACTTATTTGGATTAAAAGGTGAAGTAAAACTAATAGGTGCAGAACTTTCAGGTGCAGTTGCTGCTCTTAAAAATGGACAAATTGATGGTTTTGCCACATCAGGTTCTTATCCAGCCCCAAATGTAATTGAAGCTGCAGCTAGTAGTGAAATTAAAATTTTATCAATGAGTGATGAACAAATTGCAAAAACAAAAAGAGATAAATTAGTTATTCCAGCAGGAACTTATGCAGGAATTGATAGTGATATTTCTACAACTACTTTACCTGTTGGAGTTTATACTACAACAAAAATGAGTGAAGAGACTGCTTATAAATTCACAAAAGCATTTTGGGAATCAAAAAATAACTTAGAAAAACAAAGTGTATGGTGGAAAGCAATTACTACAAAAAATTTAAATATGTTTAATACAAAGTTTCATAAAGGTGCATTAAAATATTATAAAGAAATAAATGTAAATATTCCAGAACAATTAAAATAGTCTAGATATATGGAGGATTTAAAAAAACAACTACAATCAAAAAAATATTTGATTGTAGCTTTTCTTGCAATTATTATTGTATTTTTTCATATCTATTTGATATTTACAGGTTTGATGCCTAACTTAGTTAGTAGACCAATTCATTTAACTTTAGTACTGCCTTGGATATTTATATTTTCTCAAGATGAAAATAGTTCAATATTAAGTAAGTATTTTGGATATCTTTTATTAATTTCTGCACTTTTTTCAACGTATTATATAATAGATAATCATGTAGATTTAGAAGATCAATATGGTTCTTTAGAAGGAAATTTACAATATTTTATTGCTATTTCATTACTTTTAGCTGTTTTAGAAATGGCAAGACGTGCAATAAAACTTGCTCTTCCTCTAACTGCATCAATTGCTTTAGCTTATGGTTTATTGGGCCATTATATTCCTGGAGATTTTGGACACCAAGAGATACCAATGGATAGTTTTTTAGGAACTTTAGTTATAGCAGAAGGTGGAATATTTGGAAGTTTAACAGGAATTTCTGTTAATGTGGTTGCTGTATTTGTGATTCTTGGTGCTTTTGTAGGTGTTGGTGAAGGTGGTAATGCTTTTATGTCCATGTCTACAAAACTTGCAGGAAGATTAAAAGGAGGAGCTGCAAAAGTTTCTGTTTTAGCCTCAGGTTTTTTTGGTTCTATTTCTGGCTCTGCTTCTGCAAATGTTGCTTCAACAGGAGCTTTTACTATTCCTACAATGATTAGATTAAATTATCCATCAAGTTTAGCAGCAGCTGTTGAAGCCGTTGCTTCAACGGGTGGACAAATCATGCCTCCACTTATGGGTGCAGG
>JBFHGG010000171.1:0-2709 GCA_041583235.1 Halarcobacter sp. | reverse complement strand
TGTTTATGAAGCCGTTAGAGCTCCTGGCTTTAAAGATGGCAAAGAAATTGGTGTATTCAGAATTCGATGGACAGGAGATCCTGATTTACAAACAGGTTTTTATACTAGTGTAAACACACTCGATATCTCAGTTGAATAAATTTTAAACTCTAGAAATATATTAAATCTAGAGTTTAATAGTTAAGTTCAAAATACTTTCTTTTAAATATTAAATAATTCAAATTCTAGGGTTTCTTTGACCCTAATTTTATTGTTTATAAGGTTATTTTTTTCTCTATAATCATCTAAATCATACAAACATTGTTTACCGTCTTTCCATTTTATATATTTATAATTATCACTTACTATCATATCCCATTGGAATAGAGGATTATTATCAACATAAAGTGAAGAAATAATTGAGGCTCTTTTCACTTTATTATTATTTATTAGAGGTAGTAGAGAAATACTATCGATTGAATTATTATTTTCTATTCCAGCTATATCTAAAAAAGTTGCTGGTAAATCAATAATGGATACAGGTTGATTTATTACTTTGTCTTTAGGAATTGAACAACCTGAAAAAATAAGAGGCACATTTGTTGAACCATTATATGGCAGACATTTAGCAAAATAACCCTTATCACCTAGCATATCTCCATGGTCTGAGGCAAAGACAATAATGGTATTATCTTTATCAAATTTTATTCTATTATGATTTAATATTTTCTCAATATTTTTATCAATATTTTCTATCATTGCAGCATAATTTTTTCTAATAGAGTTGTGATCAATAGATTTATCATATTCACCAAAAGGTTTTGGGAACTCTACATTTTTATACCAATCAGACATTTTTTTTGTAATATCAAATGGTTCATGAGGACCTGCAAAATTAACTTGTAAAAACCAAGGTTTATTTTTAGGAGCTCTATCTAAAAGAGTTAATGCATTTCCTGTTATCCAATTATCGCAATAATCTTCATCATCAAGTTCTGTTGCGAAAGTACCATAGCGTTTTCTCTTTGCAAAATCATCAACATGAATTTGGGCACGTCCTCTATCTTCAAGATAACTTAGATAAGGACCTTCTTTTTTAACTTTATAGGCATTAACACCATCCATTTTACCCTCATTATCTATTCCATCAGAAAATCCCCATTCACTCATCTGATTAGTCCCATATTTACCCCAAGAAAAGGAGGCTTTATGTAAATCAAATTTACCGCAACCCATAACATGATAGCCTCCGTCTTGGAGACTTTGATATACTGTCCTTGAATTATTTGGTAAATTCTGAGAGTTGTTTTTAACACCACTCTGAGGGTAATTTAAACCAGTTGCAATACAGGCTCTTGCAGGAGCACATAGTGGAGAGGGAGTAAAAGCTTTAGTAAAAGAGCTTCCATATTTGGCTAATTTATCAAGTGTTGGTATTCTTAATACTTTTGAAGCTTCACTCTCTCCATTCCAGTCAGCTCTCATTTGATCTGGAAACAAAAATAAAATATTAGGTTTCATATAATTCTCCTAATTAAAGAGTAAAAGCTATTCTATCATTTGTCGAATACTAATTAAACATAGGGATATAACTAAAAATAATAGGTTTGTAATTCTGAATTTATCTGCTACACTAATACGTAGAAGGAATTATATGAACAACTATATTGATATAAAAACTCTTAATATTTTTACTACAGTTTTCAAACAAAAAAGTATTTCAGGAGCTTCAAGAATTTTAAATGTAACACAACCCTCAGTTTCAAGAACTATATTAAATCTTGAAAATTCACTTGGGTTTAATTTGTTCTACAGAACTCCTGAAGGATTGATTCCAACTGATAATGCTATTCTACTATATAAAAGAGCAATAACAATAATCAATGATGTTGATAATCTAATTCAAGAAGCTTCAAACCTAAGTTCAAAGAGTAAAGATCTAATTAATATTGGAGTAGGACATGGGTGCAGTTTATCAATAAAAAGAGATATTGATTATTATATAAAAGAAAGAAAAGATCTAATTTTTAATCTTGAAATCAATAGTGCTAAAACATTAGTTAGCGAGGGAGAAAAAGGATTATTTGAAATAATAGTTGGGAATGAGTCTATACTCAAAGCTGCTAAATGGCTAACAAAATCCACCTATAAAAGTCAAAAGTCATATATTATTGCAAACAAAGGCCATAGTATTTTCAAAGAAGATGAAGAAAATCAAATTAATGAAATATATAAATATCCATCACTAACCTATCATCTAGTAGAATATTCTCACAAATCAAAAGGAACTAACTCTCCTGCTTTCAGAATAAATGACTATTTAGTTTTGTTAGATAGCATTAAGAATTCAGATTCTTATATGATTATTAGTGAAGAGCAATTACCTTTTTTAGAAATGTTCAATTTAAAAATAGTTGGAAATAGAGAAATAAACTGTGATAATTTTTTATTAGCCTATAATGCAAAAACTATATCAAAAGAGGCTTTGAAATTAGTTCAATTTCTAACCAATAAAAATCTTAAATCTTAATTCTTATATACAAACTCTATGTATTGGTTGCTTTACATTCAATTTAATTTTCCATATCAGATTGTCTTTATTTCCATTTCTTTATTCTTATTTCCATTCATATAATTAGCTCAAAAGATTGTGATTCCTTTATTTATCACTCTCTCTTATCAAAAGGAATGGTTTTATGAAAAACAAAAGTTTAAGTAAAAACTACCCTC
>JBFHGG010000170.1:0-2718 GCA_041583235.1 Halarcobacter sp. | reverse complement strand
CTATTTGATCTATATTGAGGTATTAATTCTATATCATAATTTTCTTTTGGAGCTATAAATATAGGCTGAGAGTAAGATGCACCTTCTGTACTTGAATAACCAAGTGTAGGGATTAAAAGACCTGTTCTTCTGCTTTTATCAGTAGAAAAACCTAAATAAGGTGTATATAAAACAGGAACATCTTTAAAATAGAGTCTTGTATTATAAGTATTTATCCATTTATCTTTAGTATCATAGTCTCCACTTGAAATTTTAATACTCCAATCAGGATCTACACAATCACAAGAAGAAAGAAGAGCTTCATCTAAAGTAATTACATCTTCTTTTTTCTGAGAATCTTTTGAATTTATCCATATTGAATTTTCTTGCTCAAAAAACATATTAGGTTTTTGATATAAATCATCTGTATTAACATCTAAAAAAGCATAATCACTTTTTGTTTGAACATTGTTATTTTTTAGAATTATTACATCATCAAAGAGTTCAAATGTTCCATTATTTTTATCATAAATAATTTTTTGTGCAGTTATATAATAAGTAGGGGAGAAAACTACAACATTTCCTGTTGCAATCATTATATTATTTTCAGATTTTACATTACTTGCAATTACTTGAAATTTCTCAGTATCAGCATATAAAGAGGCTATTAAAATTATTGTTGCAAGAAAGTTTCTAAGCATTTATAACCAATGTTTTTGAAATTTTATCATGAAAAGTTTGTCTTCCTTCACTGAAAAAAGCAAATATAAAACCTACATAAAAAAACATCTCACTTATAATTCTAAGTATTGATCTAGTAATTGAAGTAGCAAGTGATACTCTACCTAAATGATTAAAATCAATAACTCTAATTTTAGTTATTATTTTACCGACAGTAGCACCATAATACCATACGAAAAAAGATTGGTATATAAATTTTAGTACTAATATCTGCCATACAAATTCATTCATAACAATCAAAACTGATACTAAATCATTTCCACTTGCAGCAATTTGATTCCAATACATTGCAATTATAATAAAAGTGATTAAAAAATCATCTATTACAAAAGCCAACAATCTTGATCTTGTACTTGCTAATTCTAAATTATCTGTATTCATAGTTTAAACTAATTCTATTTTAAAGCTTGATATGCAATATCAGTTCTAATTTTTTTACCAGCAAAATGAACTTGACCACATAGAGCATAAGCTCTATCTCTAGCACTTTTAATACTATCTCCAAAACCTACACATAATAATACTCTTCCCCCTGTTGCAAAAAGTTTATCACCCTCTTTTTCAACACCCGCATAAGAAATATGTGTATTATTTAAAATATCTTCATCAACTATCTCATCTACAATAATTTCTGCAGGTTCTGAAGAGCCATATGGATAATTTGCACTTGCCATTACAACAGCAACTCCAAATTCATTTTTAATTTTTATATCTAATTTATCTAATTGCTTAGTTGCACCTTTATAAAAAAGTTCACTTACAGGCGTTTCTAGTAAAGGCATCAAAATCTCACACTCAGGATCACCAAATCTTACATTATATTCTAAAATAATTGGTTCACCACGTACTACCATTACTCCAATAAATAGAACTCCTTCAAAAGGAGCACCCTCTTTTTTCATACCTTCTAAAGTTGGCTTAATAACTCTTTCTTCAACTTTTTTGTAAATATCATCATTTACTAGTGGAGTTGGCGCATATGCACCCATTCCTCCAGTATTTGGCCCCGTATCCCCATCACCTATTCTTTTATGATCTTGTGCTGCAGGTAGTACTTTATAATTTTCGCCATCACAAATAGCAAAAATTGATAATTCATATCCATCTAAAAACTCTTCAACAACTATTGAAGTACCTGCATCACCAAAAGATGTACCAGCTAACATATCTGAAGCAGCCTCTTTTGCTTCTTCCTTAGATTGTGCAATAATTACGCCTTTACCACCACATAGTCCATCTGCTTTTACAACAATTGGAGCTGTCATAGTCTCAATAAAATCATAAGCTTCTTTTTCATTTGTTGTTTCTATAAACGCTGCTGTTGGTATATTATATTTTTTTAAAATATTTTTCATATAAACTTTTGAACCTTCAAGTTGTGCAGCCGCACGACTTGGTCCAAATATAGTAAGTCCATTTTCTTTAAAAATATCAACAACACCATCTACCAAAGGAGCTTCAGGTCCAACAATTGTTAATTCTATAGAATTATCTTTTGCCCATTGTGCTAATTCATTATAATCTTTTATATTAATATTTGTACCTAAATTATCAGTAGCACCATTACCTGGCATAAAAAATATATTATGTTCTTCTTCCTCTTTAGATATAGCTAAACCTATAGAGTATTCTCTTCCACCATTACCAAGAATTAATATGTTCACTGTGATTTTCCTTAAAATGAGTAATAAATAATAAAATATCCAAGTAGTCGTTAACCATCAAACGGCCCTGTAAAGCCAACGTTAGCACGTAAGAATCGAGTTTTAGGAGCAGAAATACATAAGTAAACGCTACACACCACTTAATTACAATTACATACAAAAATATAGTATCGGACCCTCAAACAATGGAAATCCCGTACTACTTAGATAACATTATTTTATCTAATAATATTTAAATTAAACATTAAATTGTATGCATCTTAGCAAGTTTTATGCACTCTTCTATAGAAGTCTTTGGGCTAATTTCATATTTAATATCTTTAGGCATATATTT
>JBFHGG010000169.1:0-2726 GCA_041583235.1 Halarcobacter sp. | reverse complement strand
GGTAGAAGATTATAAAAACATAAAAAAGCAGGGCTTTAACTTCTCTCCTAAGTTTGAGTGTAAATATGATGATGTAACTCATGAACTAACCATAAACGAAAAAGAGCACATAAAAGATTTTTTTGGTAAAAATATAAATGTTACTGCCATAGTTGGAGAGAATGGGAGTGGGAAGAGTAGTTTAATAACATATCTTTCTTTATTATCAAAAAATATCTCAAAAAATATTTTTGCGTGTGTTTTAAAAAAAGATAAACTTGAAGTGCAAATATATAATAAATTTGAAGATTTTAAAGTTATTAATCAAACATTACTTGAATATAACAAATTAAAATTTGAAAAAGATAAAGATAATAATGCCCCACAATCAAGGATGTTTTTAAAAAAAGATTTTATTTATTATTCTATGTCACATTTAGATTTAAACGCTGTTTTTCAATTAAATGATGATTTTTATTACTTGGGACCACTGAATAAAGAGTTAATGTTTAATTTAAATGAATATAACAATTTATTAAATGAAAATATTATTTATTTATTGAAACAAGATAGAACAAAAATAGATTCACTGTTTAAGAAATTAAAAATTAAACTTCCTCATAATGTATTAGCTGTACCAAAAAATCTTTTTTCAAATATGAGTGATGAAATTATTATGACTGGTGAATTTAGTTATCTATCATTTAGTGATGTTCTTAATAAATTGTTTGAATATAAATTTAACATATTGTATGGAGGCGATGCAGATAAAAAAGTATGGAAGCAAAAAGTTAAAAAATTTATAGATATTTTAAAAGATCTTCAATTCCGTTATAAACATCCAATAAAAGAAGAATTTTTATATATTCAGTTTTTTATAAAAGATATTTTTAACTTGTATGAAGAACAAAAACAAAGTCAAAAAATTATATATAAAGAAAAATTTGAAAAATTAATAGAATCAATTAATGTAGGTAATAATGCTATCAAAGAGTTAAATAAATTTTATAAAAATACTACAATAGAAGAGTATATAAATGAACTAATGAATTTATTTAATCATGATCATTTTCAAGATCCACAAAAACATTATTTAATGAATATTGGAAACTATCCAAATTTCACACTAAATACTTTTCCATTTAAATTAATGGAAAAGTTAAAAAAAGATAATTATATGGATATTTTTAGATTTTCATTTTTTGATGATGCTAAAAGATATATAGAATATTCGTCTGGTGAAATAGTAATGTTTGACTTAATATCAAGATTGTTTAAATTGAAACAAGAAGATAAATTAAAAAAAAATGTAGTATTTTTAATTGATGAAATGGAAGTTTTTTTACATCCATCTTGGCAAAAAAAGTATTTTAATAATCTTTTATTTATTATAAAAGAATTATTTAATGACAAAGTTCTTGATTTATATATAACAACTCATTCCCCTTTTATCCTTTCTGACTTACCAAAAGAGAATGTAATCTTTTTAAAAGATGGAAAGCAAATAAATGTTGATTTAAACCCTTTCGGAGCAAATATCCACACTCTGCTCTCTCATGGCTTTTTCATGAAAGATGGGCTTATGGGAGAGTTTGCAAAAAGTAAGATAGAAGATGTTATAAATTATCTTAATGATAAAGAATCAACTATCAAAGATAACGATGAAGCTCAAAAACTTTTAAATATCATCGGTGAACCTGTTATAAAAAATCAACTTCAAAAAATGCTTGATAGCAAGAGATTATCTAAAATGGATAAAATTGACAAGTTAGAAGAAGAACTTGAGTTAATCAAACATAGAATTGAGATGATAAGAAAAAATCAATGATTAAAATAAATACAACTCAAACTATTGTAGATAACTTTTATAATTCAATTGTAAAACTTTTTGAAAAGAAGCTAACAAAAACAGAAAAGAAGAAGCGTATTTGGGCAATAGAAATCAAAACTATGGACAAGCTATTAGTAGATAAACTAAAAAAATTTGATGAACATATAACTTTTGAGAAAATTATAAAAGCTGATTATACATACTTGAAAGAGTTAGTCGAGTTTTTAGATAAAAATCCAAAAAGATATGAACTGAGTCCGACTGAAAAAGATTATTTTTTGATGATGTATCAGAGACTAAAAAAAGCAGATTTTATAAAACAATTAAATATTCAAGTTTGCCCATACTGTAATAGAAATTATATTTTGAATTTCAATAAAAATAATCAACAAGAAGCAACAGCACAACTTGACCACTTTTTTGATAAAAAAGACTATCCGTATCTTGCAGTTAGTCTATACAATTTAGTGCCTAGTTGCTCTACATGTAATCAGAGAAAATCATCAAAAAAAGAAAATATTTTTTATCCATATTTGGAAAGCTTTAATAATAGTGCAAAGTTTAAATATGAAGGAATAAAGTCTATTGGTAAAGATGAAAAGAGTGATTTTTTAGATTCAAAAAGAGTGATGTTTAATATAGAAGCTATAAAAGATAAAGAGAAAGTTGAAAAACATATTGAAGTATTTAATTTAAAAAATTTATATGAAAATCACAAAGATATAATTTCTGAATTGCTTCAAAAAGCAGAAATCTATAACGATAGTTACATAGATGAACTCATGACAAAATATGAGGGAAGCTTATTTAAAAACAGAGAAGATCTGCTTAGGCTTATCACATGCGGTTATGTGAGTGATGATGATTTAGGCAAACGCCCTCTAAGCAAACTAATAAAAGATATCAGTGAAGAGTT
>JBFHGG010000168.1:0-2832 GCA_041583235.1 Halarcobacter sp. | reverse complement strand
TTGGATCCCAACCCCAATATCGTCCCCATGATTCATTTGCCCAAATCCCACCTAAGAAATTTCCAATTACTAACAAAACTAAACCAATCATCATAGACATTTCATTTATTCTTCTAGCTTCTTGAATAGATACTTTTATTGATTCTTGTCTTATATCGTTTTTATTTTTATTTGCAATAATGAAAAAAATCAAAGTAATAAATCCTAATAAAGCACTAAGACCTAAGAAAGCATAACTTGCCGTAATAACGCTTACGTGAATAGTAAGCCAATACGATTTTAATACAGGAGTTAAAGTTGTAATTTGAGGCTCTAACCATGATAAATGAGCTACAAATAAAGTAACTCCACTTAATAGTGCAGTTGTAGCAAGGGCAAGTATGGATTGCTTTGAGAATATCATTCCAGCTAAAACTATTGCCCATGCAATATAAATCATAGATTCATATCCATTTGACCAAGGTGCATGTCCTGATACATACCATCTTAATGCTAATCCAAAAGTATGAACTATAAAACCTAGAGTAAATAAAACTAAAAAAGCTTTCGTAACTTTTTCTAAGTTTAACGTTGGTTTGAAGATTTTTGCAAATACAAAGGCTAATAAAACTATTCCTAGAATTAAATATAAGGGAGTTAATTTTTGGAAAATATTAAATTTATTAAACATTAATTCTGCATCTATTTCCCAAGATGTTGGCATGATATTTGAGGCATTTTTCTTTTGATAAGCCATTATTATATCTAGTTCTTTATTGGCTTTTTCCCAAGAAGATTTTCCTTCATTTGCTTCTTTTAAAGCAATGAAGTAATTATCCATCATATTTGCTATGTCTTTTGCTTCTTTTTTATTTAAAGCGCCAACTCCCTCACTTATAACAGAAATTGCAAGAGTTGGGTCTAACCATTTATTATTTTTATCATTAATTTTTGGAAATAGTTTTAAAAATGCACCTGAAAATTGATTATAAATAATATTTAATCTCTCATCAACTTTAAGTAAATCCTTATCATATCTATTTCTTTGTGAAGGTTTTTTCTTATTCGCAATCTCTAAATCATCTTCAAGTTTATATGAACCAAAATTAGTATAAACATCATCAAAAGCAAAATGTTTAGCACTCTTAGCTATTCCTAATAATTTTTTTAAGTTATCATCTGATACTTTTACTATTGGAATTTTTTGCCAAGCTCTTGGATTAATCATCATAGATATAAATAATTGGTTTGCATCAAGACCAAACATAGAGTCTTTTCTTAAAACTTTATTCATAATCTCAATTGCTAAAGAGTTTATTGGTTTTATTCTTCCTTGATAATCTTGAATTAAAACAGAGCCTAACTTTTCTGCGTGCTTTATATCAATATTTTTTATTAAAGTCATTTCATTTTCAGTAAGTGCTTCTTTAGCTTGGATATTTTGATTAAAAATAAATAGTAAAGATAATATTAAAGCACTTGAAATATTTTTTAGTTCATATTTCTTACGTGCAAGTTTTTGAAATCTACCGTTATTTGCAAATAAACTAATAATAAGTCCAGTAAATAGTAAAAAGTATCCAATATATGTAGGTAGTGAGCCAGGGTCTTTATTTACTGATAGAATAGTTGCTGTTTCATTCATAGCATATGAACTTTGGAAAAATTTAAAGCCTCTATAATTTAAAGTATTATTCATAGAAATTGTTTGCTCAAAAGTTTCATCATTTTTTGTATCATATACTTTTACATCACTTGAATAAGTTGAGGGTGAATTTGAACCTGGATATCTTTCTAGTTTAAAATCATTTAATAGAAGTGAAAAAGGAAGTTCTATTATTTTTGCTCCCCATGATAGTTTTAGCATTTCCTCTCCAACTTTTACAGTTTTAGTATAACCTTCATTTCCTCCACCTTTTCCAAATAGAGCTACTTCTTGAATCTTTCCTTTATAGTTTAACTTAGTAATGACAGCATTTAATGATTTACCTTTTTCTACTTCATCTTTTTTTAAACTTATAACTTCTACACTTCCATTAGCAGAAAAATCAGGAGTGGCAAATCTTGTCTGTGCAATCATATAAATTACATCATCTCTTAAAGGTAAGGCTTCGTTTGGTTTTATACTACCTTCTTGCCCATTATTCATAAATTTGTAAGATATTGCAAGGCTTGATTTTATAAATAGTTGATTATCTTGTTTTATAAAA
This sequence comes from Halarcobacter sp., assembly GCA_041583235.1. GTDB lineage: Bacteria > Campylobacterota > Campylobacteria > Campylobacterales > Arcobacteraceae > Halarcobacter. Next base: position 643 of record JBFHGG010000168.1, on the reverse strand, counting down.
TAAACTTTTGGTTTTGAATTATCTTTTATTTCTTTGTTTAATGAGAAGTTTGCATATTGTCCATTATGAATTTTTCCATTTTGCAAATCTATACTTTGTGCTCCCATAAGATTTGTAATAATTAAATTTACCATAGGTTTACCATTTTCTACTGTGATAATCTTTTCAGCAGCATTAGGCACAAATCTTTCAAAACTTAAACTTATATCTTCATTTATTTCTTTATTAAAATTTGTTTGATTTAATTGAGTCATTAAAACTTTTGTATCAGTTTTTAATATCTCTTTTCCCTCTTTATTATAAAGTGTAGCTTGAATATATTCATCATTTGACAGCATTCTATTTTGAATGGTATTTTCAGGAATAGTCATAATTCCTTCATACCCTAAGTATCTAGTAAGTCCTGCACCAATAAGAATAAAAATAAATGAGATATGAATCATAAAGATAAAGAATTTTTTAATTTTATACATTTTGAACCAAATGATATTTGCAGTAACTCCAAGTGTTAAAATTACCATAATAGTTTCAAACCAAGTTTGGCCATAAACTACTGATTTAGCTCCAAGCGTTCCATAATCATTCTCTATAAAAGTTGCAACTGCACAAGAAAATGCCATTAAAAGCATAAGTACAACCATTA
>JBFHGG010000167.1:0-2853 GCA_041583235.1 Halarcobacter sp. | reverse complement strand
CCTTCTTGAAAGGATTCCCGTTTCAAAGCATAAAGATATAATAGTTAAAATTATTGGAAAGACAAAAGAGAAAAAAATAGATAAAAATGGTAAGATTTCTTTTCAATTTGAATTAAAAGCAAATGAAAGTAAAGAAATTGAATTTGGCTATGAAATAGAAAAGCCAGCTAAAAAATAAAGGATTTATAATGTTTGATGAAAAAAAAGTAAAAGATTTAATAATAAGTTCCCTTGTATCAGATTCATATTCTTTAGGAGCACATTGGATTTATGATGAAAAACAATTAGAGGCACTAGACATTAATTGGGAAGAGCTAAATGATGCAAAAGCTCTTTGGCATAAAGGTAAGATAGCAGGTGATTTTACTCATTATGGAGATCAAACACTTTGGTTATACCAGTTTTTAGAAAATAAAGAAAGCTTTGATGCTAGTGAATATATTTTATTTTGGAAAAGCAAAATAGAAATTTACAATGGTTATATTGATGGTTCTACAAGAGATACTTTAGAGAATATTAAAAATGGAATTACTCCAAGTGGTTCTTTTTCTACTGATTTATCTATTATTGGTAGAATTGCACCTTTATTATTGGTATCAAAAACAAAAGAAGAGTTTTTAAAAAATGTTGAAAGTTTTGTTACTTGTACCCATAATTCAAATGAAGCTATAGTTTCATCTAAATTTTTTGCAAGTTTACTTTTAGAAGTTCTTCAAGGAAAAGAAATAAAAGAAGCTATTATAGAATTAAAAGAGAGTTTTGATACTAAAATTCAATCTTATATATATAGTGGTATTGCTTCAAAAACTGATGATACTTTTGAAGCTATAAGAGCTTTTGGACCAGCTTGTGGAATAGATGGTGGTTTTCAAGGTGTTATTCATTTATTATGTAAATATGATAATCTTAAAGAGATGCTTATAAATAATGCAAAAGCAGGGGGAGATTCAAGTGCTAGAGCAATGATTGCAAGTATAATTTATATGGCTCAAGAAAATAAAAACATTACACAATTTCCAAGTTCTTGGCTAAATATAAAAGCAAGAATTAATTAAAAAATGAAGGTTATTTATGCGTAAATTTATGATATTTTTTCATGATAAGTTTTATATTGAAATGCTTTTAGCTTCAATACTTTTTGCAATTGCATTATTCATGGATATGCTAATGGAGTTTATTATTTATATGCTTTATTTTATTATTTTTTTAGAAATTATAAGAGCTGTGTTAAATTATATAAGAGAACAAAAAGTTGTATTAGCACTACTTGTTGATGCTTTTATTATCTTAGCTTTGCGTGAATTTATTGTCAATGTTGTAAAAATAAATACAGAAGAAATAAACTCTTTTGACGCGCTTATTTCAAGCAGTTTTAATTATAATATTTTAATAATTGCAGGTGTAATAGTTTTTCTTTTTTTAGTTAGATATCTTTCTGTAAAAACTGCACATAATCTAGCTAATGATAGTTCAAAGAAACAGTAGAAGATTATGCTAGATTATCATCAACCTCTTTTTAGACCTCCTGCAGAAGCTAACTCAGTTATTATTCAAGTTGCACTTGGTTGTAGTTTCAACAAGTGTAGCTTTTGTTCTATGTATGAAACAAAAAAGTATAAAGTTAGAAATATTGAAGATATAAAAAAAGATATTGATATTATGTCAAGTTATTCTGATACAAGAAGAGTTTTTTTAGCCGATGGCGATGCTTTATCTTGTGATACAGAGTTTCTTATTGAGATATTAAAATACTTAAAGAATGTTTTTCCTAAACTCCAAAGAGTAGCATCTTATGCAAGTCCATATAATCTATTAGAAAAAAAGCAAGAAGAGCTAAATCTTTTAAGAGAAAATGGATTAAGCCTTGTTTATTATGGAATAGAGAGTGGAAATCATGAATTATTAAAATATATTAATAAGCCAATGAAGCCAGAAAAAATGTGTGAGGGTTTAGATAAAGCTAGCAAAGCTAATATGAAAATATCTGCAACAGTAATTTTAGGTCTTGGTGGGAAAAAACTTTCAAAACAGCATATAGAAGACACAGCAAAACTTGTAAATGAGTGTGAGCATATTAATTATCTTTCAACTTTACAGTTAGGATTAAGCCATACAAAAGAGGATAATTTTTTTAAAAGATTTGAAAATAAAAATAGTGAATTTATTTTTTGCAGTGATGAAGAAATGCTAGATGAACAAAAAAGATTTATATCTTTAATAAACCCTAAGAAATCGATAATATTTAGATCAAATCATGCTTCAAATGCTTTGCCACTAAAAGGAACTTTACCAAAAGATAAGAATAGTTTATTAGAGGTTTTAAATATGGCCTTAGAAGATGAGACTCTTCTTAGACCAAAATTTTTAAGAGCTTTTTAAAAGCTTATTTTTTTGATTTCTTTTTAGAATCTTTTTTCTTAGATTTCTTTTTTGTACACTTCTTTTTATCACATTTTTTAGCTTTTTCAGTTTTCTTAGCTTTCTTTTTTTTCTCAATTTTTTTCTTTTTGATAACTTTCTTTTTTTCTTTTTTAGCTGCTTTTTTCTTAGCTTTTAATTTTTTTTCTTCTTCTTTTTTCTTTGCCATTTGGGCTCCTTTTATTTTTTTAATTATGGAATTATAGTATTATTTGTTTATAATGTCAATAAAATATAGCTTTTTTCCTTAAAATATATATAAAAGTAACCTTTAGGGAAAATCCCCTAAAGATTTTAGTTCATATCTGGTTTTGGAGTTTTGTCTGTAATAACAGGAAGTTGTGGATAAGAAACTTCAGGTTTATCTCCAGTTAATGAGTTTAAGAAGATAGTAATTTTTTCTGTTTCTTTATCAGAAATTTTAATTCCTAATTG
>JBFHGG010000166.1:0-2908 GCA_041583235.1 Halarcobacter sp. | reverse complement strand
TTTAGAACCCAAAGAAATAACAATATTCAAAATAAATATTTGAATGGAGATTATTTTGGACTCCCTACTGTAGGTTATTTAGATTTCACTGAAATGATTGAAGATCTTTCTACCTCTTTAAAACCTGAAAAAGAGTTTTCTGTTTAAGAGGGTTTTGTTGTAATGGCTAAACAAAGTGTAAAATGTCAAATAATGGTAATCGTTCATGGTAAATCAGAATATGTTTTATTAATACATATTAAATCTGATTTAAATTAAAAAAATGAGATAAAAAGAATACAAATATAGGAAAATATGTTAAAGCTTGTTTGGATATATCGAGAGAAAATAGTGTTTTATAAGGTTCTATTATTTATATATCAGCCTTTTAAATAATGAGTAAATTTTTAGTGAACTTATTATATAAAAAATGAAATTATAGTATAATTTAGAGACTAGACTTTTACTATATTAACCTATTTATATAAATGTTTTATGTATATTTTTCTCTAAATATCAAAAGAAGATACTCTAAAAATGAAGAGTATCAATTATAATAACTAGATAAATTTTTGAATGTATAATTCTTAGACTTTTATCAATTTAAAGGCAAAGACTGAATCCTTTCTTGAAAAGTGTCTATCAAAGATTCAATAAGTATGGAATATTTTTGAATGTTGTTATTCATTCTTTGTACTGGACCTGAAATACTAATTGCTGCAATTGGTTTATTTCTAACTAATATTGGTGCTGATACACACATTATTCCAATTTCATGCTCTTCATTATCAATTGAATAACCTCTTTCTTTAATAAGTTCTAATTCTTTTAACAATTGTTTGCTATTTTCGATTGTATTATCAGTAAACTTATAATAATTAAATTCATTAATTATTGTTTCAATTTCATTTTTTTCTAAAAAAGCTAAGATGGCCTTACCAAGTCCTGTGCAGTATAAAGGTGCCTCTCCAGATATTTGGCTTGCTGTACTAACTCTGAGTGTTTGAGTGGATTCGACTTTATGTAAGTATGTTAGTTTATTATTATTAAGTTTAGCTAGGTGAACAGTTTCTTTTGTATGTTTTGCTATCGTTTCAACAATTTGAACACCTTCTTCTAATAATATTCCCTCAATACTTGATGTGGTATGGAAATTATTCATTTTTGTTGTAATGAAAAACTGTTCTTCTTTTGGGGTTTTTGCTATATATCCTAGATCTTCTAATGTATTTAGAAATCTAAAAACTGTGCTTTTATGTATTTTAGTTTCTTTTGCGATATCTGATAATTTTATTTTTTTATTTTTAGTAATTGTTTCTAATATTAACATTGTTCTTTCAACTGCTGTAACTTTATTTTCTTCCATTAAATTGTTTTCCTTGTTTCATTTTTATCAATGTGTTTCATTTTTGCTTGACATAATATTAAATTACATATAAAAATATTATATGTTATATAAATGAAACGGTCAATTATAAATGAAACAGGAGGTTTTGTATGATGGATCAATCAATAATAGATACCTTAGAAAAAAAAGGTATTGTAGCTGTACTAGTAATAGATGATTTAGATACAGCTGTAGATAGTGCTAAGGCTCTAGTAAAAGGTGGAATAACAGCAATAGAATTAGCATTAAGGACACCCTTTTCTTATGAAGCTATTGAATTAATACATAAGAATGTTCCTGAGATGATGATTGGAGTTGGAACTGTAATTAAACCTGGTCAAGCACAAAAAGTTAAAGAATTAGGTGCTTCATTTGCAGTAGCACCAGGTCTTAATCCAAAGATCATGAAAGAAGCTAAGGACTGTGGATTGCCCTTTGCTCCTGGAATTTCTACAGCAGGTGAGCTTGAAAAAGCCGTTGAACTTGGCTGTAAATTAGTTAAATTATTCCCTGCAGAAGCTTTAGGTGGTATTAAATACTTTAAGGCAATGACTGGTCCATACAAATATTTAGGAATTAAATACTTCCCTTTAGGCGGAGTAAGTGAAGAAAATCTTCCTATTTGGGCTAGTGAAAAAGATATTTGTCCAATTGGAGGAAGCTGGATAGCTAAAGGCAATTTAATTAAAGATAGAAATTATACAGAGATTACAAATAGAGCAAGAGAAGCGGTTAAAATTTATAATGATATTAAGAAGGGCTTAAGATAATGAATAAAAAGATTGTAACATTTGGAGAAATTATGATGAGGTTAAACCCTCAAGGATATTTAAGATTTTTGCAAGCAAATAATTTTGAAATTAGTTTTGCAGGCGGAGAAGCAAATGTTGCTGTATCTCTATCTAATTTTGGAGAAAATGTATCTTTTGTTTCAAAAGTGCCAGAGCATGAAATTGGTCAAGCATCAATTAATGTATTAAGAAATTACGGTGTAGATATTAATGATGTTAGTAGAGGTGGAGAAAGACTTGGATCTTATTTTGTTGAGAAGGGGGCATCTCAAAGAGCCTCTAAAGTTATTTATGATAGAAAATATTCGGCAATTTCCTTAGCAAAAAAAGAAGATTTTGATTGGAATAAAATATTTGATGGTGCGTCTTGGTTCCATTTTACAGGAATAACACCAGCTTTAGGTGGAGAGTTACCTGAAATTTGTTTAGAAGCATGTAAGAAGGCAAAAGAAAAAGGGATAACAATTTCTTGTGATATAAATTACAGATCAAAACTTTGGAGTAGAGAAGAAGCAAATAAAGTAATGTCTACTTTGATGCCATATGTTGATGTTTGTATTGGAAATGAAGCCGATGCAAAAGATGTATTTAATTTACAAGCAGGTGATTCCAATATTGAAAAAGGATCATTAAATAAAGATGGATATATTGATGTTGCAAAACAGTTAAGTGAAAAATTTGATATTAAGACAGTAGCCTTTACGCTTAGAGGAAGTATTAGTGCGAGTGTTAATACATGGGCAGCAATGCT
>JBFHGG010000165.1:0-2916 GCA_041583235.1 Halarcobacter sp. | reverse complement strand
GCTGATGATGATAAAGAAGAGGAAAAATTACATTGGTTAATTGAGGATAGAACATAATGGATACAATCGAAGCACTTTTTATTTTAAAACATTCTCCAGATAAAATTGCTACTAAATTAAAAAGTTTTATATATGGTTTTCAAAATCGTAGAGAAGTAAATTATTTTGACTTGTTTTTATTTTATTCACTTTATAGTTATCGTCCTGCATATCTTTTTTTTGATAAGCAAATGAGGATTAGTAATGAGTATTTAGGAAATTATTTTATTGATAAAACAAATGAAACTCCTGAAATATTTGCTAATTTTAAAATAGATTTTTATCAAACTGTTTCCATAACAAAAGAGGCAATCATTTATGGAGCGGATCAATTGTATTTTAAAATAGATGATGAAATGAATATCAAGTTATTCAAGAAGACGTTATCTGACAAAGATAGAGTTGCTGAAAATATAGGAAAGCTGTTTTCCACGCAGAGTACAGCATATTTATATAATTTTTTTAAGGTGGATATTAATGCAATTTAAGATAGAAAAAATAATTTTAATACTCAATGATGGTTTGAAAAGAGAAATTGAATTTCATGATGGTGTGAATATTATTACGGGTAAGTCACAAACAGGAAAAAGTGCTTTGATAGATATTATAGACTATTGCTTATTTTCAAGTATGTGTACAATACCTAAAGGTATTATTTATGATACAGTTAGTATGTACTGCCTAGTTTTATGGATGAATAACAAGCGATATATATTAGCACGTAAAAAATTTGATGCTTTAGAAGATGCTGGAAAAAATAAGATATTTGTATATGAAATAAATCAAGAATTCAATGAGACTAAAATTGATAATGATTTTTTTGAACAAAATAAAAATAAATTTATATCAGAGAAACAATTTAAAGACTATCATATTAAGAATATATTAGATATGCCTATAGAATCTCAAAAGCTAGATGAGTTAGGTGACAGTGTACTTTCATTTAGAAGTATGACTTCATTTATGTTTCAACATCAAAATTTAATGGCTAGTAAATTTGCACTTTTTTATAGATTAGATTCGTTTAGTAGGGTAAAGCAAACACAAAGAGATTTTAAGCTGTTTATGAATATAAATAATATTGAATTAATGCAAAAAGAAGAAGCATTGGAAACTATAAAAAAACAGATAAAAAGAATTGAAAAAGAAGAAAAGTTTTTTCATGAAAAGTTTACAAATTTACTTAATATCCTAAGAGATGATTGTATAAATTTCTATGCGTTATTAGGAAATTCTGAGAGTAAAATATTACAAATAACTGAATTTAAAGAAGAAGCCATTTTAGAATATAACGAGATATTAGAGGACATTAATAATTATTCTTTAGATAATGATATACCTAAAGAATTAGAAAAAATAAAACTTACTAGAGATAAAATTTTTGAAACATATAATCAAATTAAAATGCAAATAAGTGATATAGATATTTATCAAAATGAACTCTCTTCAAATCATCATATTTTTGAGATAGAAACTGATAATCATAATGATTCAAATTGTCCTCTTTGTGGTGAGTTACATAAAAATACTAATAGTCAAAAATATGAAAATGCAAAAAATAAAATTAAAAATGAACTGCTTGAGCTTAGTTCTATTTCTCCTAGAATAACTGAACGAAAAAAGAGTTTAGAGGAGAAATTAGAAAAAGAAAAAAATGAATATAAAAAATCTAATTCACAATACCTTAATATGAAAAATACCTATAAAAATATTGTCTCTGAAGAAGATAAAAAAGAAAAATTGTTAGAGTTGAAATCCAAAATTAAATCAGAACAACAGTTGTTGAAAGATTTTAAAATATTTCAAAATAAAGAAAAAGATGAACTTATTGCAAAGCAAGAAACAATCCAAAATGAATTAAAGGGTTTTAATTTTGCAACAGCTTTAAAACAGGTTGAAGTTAAAATCTCTGAATATATTAATGAAATAATCAAAAATGGGCTTGAATTAGAAAAAAGTCTAGGCGAAGCGAATCTATATTTTGATATTAACGAGTTTGGCTTATATCAGAATATTAAATCAAAACGAATTTATATAAGTGAAATGGGGAGTGGCTCCAATTGGTTAAATTGTCATATAGCTTTAATGTTAGGTTTACATAAATATATAGTGTTGCATAATTCAAAAATACCATCATTTATTTTTTTTGATCAACCTAGTCAAGTCTATTTCCCATCAGAAGATGACATGGATAAAAGTAAAAATGAGAAAAATAAAGAATCAGATTTAATAACAGTAAAACATATTTTTAAAAATATAATAGATAGTGTAAATACGATTAATAAAAATGAAAATATAGCTTCAAAAATTCAATTATTTATTACAGACCATTATTCTACACATGAAGAGTGGTTTAAAAAATGTGTAATAAAAGATGGTGAATGGAAAAATGGCAAAAAACTTATCCCAAAAGAATATGAAGATAATAGATGATTTTTGTGTATTTTGATAATGTTAAAAAAAAACAAACAATTTATATATCATAAAAGGTAAAATTGAAATCAAAAATGGACAGAAGAGCAATTAAATATCTCACGACCAACAGCAACAAATTATCTCAAAGAGCTTGAAAATATGGGGATTCTTAGTAGTCAAAAAATAGGAAAAGAAATTTTTTATGTACATACTGAGTTATATGATCTGTTTAAAGACATGTAAAGAAAATGGCAAAATCTTTACATATAGTGATGTATATGTTAAAAAAACAGTAAAATATTTACATGTAAAAAAAACTTACTAAAACTTTACAGAAATATAAAAGCTGACATCAAAACTGTTGTCATCTTCTAAATGGTTGTTTTTTTTATAAACTGCATAAGGTGGTTTTGTTGTTGTTTCGTACTCACTTCGAGGCAGCCACTCATGATAGACCCAGTG
>JBFHGG010000164.1:0-2965 GCA_041583235.1 Halarcobacter sp. | reverse complement strand
AGGTGAAGAGTATTTTGCTTTGAAACTATTAGATTATGAAGCTTCTTCAAATATTGGTTCATGGCAATGGAGTTCTAGTACAGGTGCCGATGCAAGTCCCTATTTTAGAGTTTTCAATCCTTATATTCAATCAAAAAAATTTGATAGTGAAGCAATTTTTATAAAAAAAGTTATTCCAGAATTAAAAGATATTGATTCAAAGCTTTTACATATAGAAAATGGTGCATCATCAAACCTTTTTACAAATTACCCTAAAAGTATAGTTGATATTTCAATATCTAGAAAGCAAGCAATAGAAAAATTTAAAAGAGCTAAAAATGAAAACACATGATTTAGCTATTATTGGCTCAGGGATGGGAGGTTCTTTACTTGCAAGTTTAAATAAGCAAAAAAATTTAATACTTTTTGAAAGAGACCATAACTTAGGTGGATCTGCAAGCAGTTTTAAAAGATTTGGAAATTTTTATAATGCAGGTGCTACAACTTTTGTGGGATATGAAGATAATCATCCAATAAAAGATATTTTTGATAAAGCTAACTTTATTCCAAATCTTACAAAAAGTGAAGTAGCTATAAGAGTAATTCAAAATAAAAAAGTGTTAGATAGAGTAAAAGATTTTGAATCATTTTTAGAAAATATAAATGAAGTTTACCCACATAAAAATAATAGAGTTTTTTGGCAAAAGATAAAAGAGATAGATGAAAAATTTTGGAAATTAAATAATTTACATTTTGCTAAATATTCCTTTGCTTCATATGCTAAAACAGTAAACTCTATCTCAGAGCTTTTTTCTGTATTTGGATTTGATTTAATAAAAAGTGCAGATGATTATATAAATGAAACACTTTTTGATATTTCTAAAGAGTATAAAGAGTTTATTGATTCTCAACTTTTAATTACACTACAAACTAAATCAAAAGGTATTTCCATCCTTTCTCTTGCTTTAGGATTAGCTTATCCTTTTCATGATGTTTTTTATGCAAATGGTGGCATGGGGGCTATTTTTGATGGTCTTTTAGAAGATATAAATGTTCATAAAAACGAAGAGATACAAAAAATAATAAAAGAAAAAGACTCTTATAGATTAATTTCTAAAAAAGATGAATACCTAAGTAAAGAGCTTGTTTTAAATAGTTCTATTTATGATAGTGCTTCTTTGTTTGAAGATGAAAATATTAGAAAATATTATAATAACTTTTCAATTTCAGATCAAAGTGCTTTTGTAATATATCTTACTTTAGATTCTAAAGAGGAGTTTTTGCATCACTATCAAATTATTTTAGAAAATGAAATACCAAACTCTATATCTAATTCATTTTTTGTCTCTTTTTCTTCAAAAGATGATGAAAAATTGTCAAAAAATGGATATAGCATTACAATTTCAACACATACTAAAGCTCTGTTTTGGAAAAATCTAGAAAAGCAAGAGTATGAAAAACAAAGGAAGCTTACAGAAGAGTTTATAATAAATAATTTTCTAAAGAGTTTTGAAACAATAAAAAAAGAGGATATAATAAAACAGTTTTCTGCAACATCTAAAACTTTTAAAAGATATATAAATAGATACAATTGTGGGGGACGAGCTATAACACTTAAAAATATTTTGCAAACTCCTTCTTGTAATACACCTTTTAAGAGTCTTTATAATATTGGTGATTCTGTTTTTGCAGGACAAGGTTGGCCTGGAGTTGCTATTGGTGTACAAACATTATATAAGGAATTAAATGCTAAGCGTTGAATTAAAAGTATCAAAAAGTGATTGGCTTTATGTAATAATAATTGGAGCTTTATTCGGCTTTTTTATATCTCTCTTTTTCTTTTTTATGAATGTTAATTTAAAAGAAGTATCAACTATAATTTTTGGAACAAGTTCTGCCGTTATAATTGCATTAAGTGCTTTTTTATTAATTAGCTTATCAAATGATTATATTTTACCAAAGGTAAATAAAAAGTTTTGGTATATAATTTCTTTTATATTCTCTTTTATTTCTGGCTTTATAGGTTTTTTATTAAGTTTTATGCTATTTTCATTAGGTGATTTTTTTATAATAGAATTTATTTCTCCTTTTTGGCTTTATATTAGTACTATTATTGGTTTTTTCACCTTCCTTATTGGACTTATTCTTCATCAATTTATTTCAATGAAATATAGAAATGAATCAATAAAAAGTGAAGTTTTAAACTCTAAAATAAAAGTTTTAGAAAATGAACTTAATCCTCATTTTTTGTTTAATGCTTTAAACTCTATTTCTGAATTAATCTATCAAGATCAAAAAAAAGCAGAAGAAGCGACCATTGATTTATCAAAATTTCTAAGAAATGCAATTACAAAAGAGACTTTAATTACTTTAGAATCTGAAATTAGAATGGTAGAAACATATTTAACAATTGAAAATATAAGATTTGAAGATAATATTAAAATGCAATTAGAAATAAGTAATGATGATTTAAATATAATGGTTCCAAAATTCTCAATTCAATTATTAGTTGAAAACGCTATAAAACATGGATACTTACAAAAAGAGTTAGATATAAAAGTTATTGTTAACGACAATTCAATTGAAGTTTCAAATAATGGTTTAATTTCAGAAAATATTAAATTTGGAACAGGTTTAAGTAATTTGGCTACTAGGTTAAAACTTTTAAAAATAGGATATCTAGATAAAAAAATAGAAAATGATAAAATGGTTTTTATTATTAAATTGTTAGATTAAAAACATGAAGGATTAAAATGAAAGTACTTATTGTTGATGATGAAAAGTTAGCTCTTAGCAGATTAAAAAGAATATTAAATGAAGAGGGTATTTCAAATATAACTGCTTGCAATAATCCAATTGATGCAATCAAAGAGTCTACAAAAGCAAAATTTGATGTGGCATTTTTAGATATCTCAATGCCTACAATGAGTGGCTTAGAATTAGCAAATACAATTTTGGAAATGAACCCTAATATTTTTATTGTTTT
>JBFHGG010000163.1:0-3081 GCA_041583235.1 Halarcobacter sp. | reverse complement strand
TAAACAAATGACTTATATTCCTGGTTTATTTTGTGCAGACTTTACAAGTGTTGAACTAGCTGAAAAATTTATAGAAAATACAAAAATCTTTGGTGAAAAATGTTCTTTTGGAAGTCCTGATTCTAGAGTTGAGATTCCTGCAAAAATTTCTCATGCGACATTTTCTAAAGAAGAGCTTGCAGCTATTGGAATAGCTGATTCTACTGTTAGATTTTCAATTGGATTAGAAAATGTTGAAGATTTAATTGAAGATATAAAACAAGCTTTAAAATAGAAACTAGATAAAGAAGATAAATGAATAAAGACTTTTTTAATGCAATACCTTGTGGAGAAACTTTACCTGTAAATAATATACATGCAGTTTCAGTTTCAATGCCTGAAATTCAGGATGTAATAGATTATGAGGAGCAAACACCTGAAATTTTAGAAAAAATCAAAAGTGGATATCCAAGGTTTATTCTTCATCCATATTTAAAACAACTTGGACTTTTTATAAAAAGTAAATATAAAATATCTAATGAATATGAAGTTGTGATTTTAAGTTCAAAAAAGGCAGTTGAACTTATAAGTGATAAATATTTTATTCATAATAAAATTGAAATAAATGAACCTTTTGGAGTAATTTTAGTTCAAAAAGGAACATGTCAATTACAAAAAGTTTTAATGTATATTCAGCACGTAGGTTGCAATTTATCTTCAAGATTAGCTGAAGAATATTTATATAAAGAAGGTCTTATAAACACTTTACATAAAGAAAAGCTAGAAGATAAAGAAATAGCAAAAGATATAATAATAGATACTCTTTCAAGTGCATACTCTCAAGCAAAAGAAAATGTATGTTTAACACCTTCTGGAATGAATGCAATTTATTCAATTGTTAGAGGTCTTAACTCTATTCAAAGTCATAATGGAAGAGATATTCTAGTTCAGTTTGGCTGGTTATATCTTGATACAATGAATATAGTAAATCATCATTATACTTTGCAAAAAGTTTTTCCAGATATTTTAAATCTTGATTTATTAGAAGAATATCTAAAAGAAAATGGATTAAAAGTAAGTGCAATAATAACAGAAGTTCCAACTAATCCACTTTTAAAAAGTCCTGATGTAAAACGATTACGAAAACTTTGTGATAAATATAATATTCCCTTGATAATAGATACAACATTTGCAACACCATATAACCTTGATTTAAAAGATTATGCAGATATCTTTGTTGAATCACTTACAAAGTTTGCTTGTGGAAATGCTGATGTTTTAATGGGTGCAATTATATTAAATAAAAAAAACAGTTTATCACATATGAATACAGAGTTTTTTAAACATTGTGAGAGTGTTTATATAAAAGATATTCAAAGGTTAGCTTTACAAATAAAAGATTATAAAAAAAGAGTAAAAACCATATCTTCAAATACAAAAAAGTTAGTAAAGTATTTAAAAACTTGTTCTTACATAAATGAAGTTTTTTATTGTCTAAGTGATGAAAATAAAAAAAACTATTCTCAAACAATGATTGATGGCAACTCTTATACAGGTGTTATTTCAGTAACTTTTACAAAACCTATAAAAGAGATCTACGATAAATTAAACTTTGCAAAGGGACCTAGTTTAGGTACAGAATTTACACTTTTAATGCCCTATACATATCTTGCACATTATGATTTAATTATTTCAAAAAAAGGAAATGACTTTTTAAAGAAAATTGATTTGCCTATAGATTTAATTAGAATTTCTGTTGGGATTGAACCAATTGAAGAGATTATAAAAGAGTTTAAAAAATTAGAGAACTAAAGCTTTCTTTTCCTTATGTATTGCAAATTGGTAAATAAAAGGTAGAATCTACTCCATTCTCTTCAAGTATATGATTTTTCTTCATAATCATATACGAAGGTTCTGTAGTGGTTTCAAAACCGCTGTTTGGGAGCCAAGTATGATATGCCCACTGAACAAACCAGCCTGCCTCATTATCTTCTCCTGATATATCAAAAGCTGCATATAAACCTCCATTCAAAATATTTGAAGGCATATTTGTATTTGAAATTTCAATATCATCTTGTGGACTAATTGCAGCGATATAAAAACACTCATCATGTGGAGTAACTGCTGGATTATCATGAAAAATTCCAATTTGTTCATATTTCTCTAATTTATTTGTATAAGCCCAAGCTTGTAGCTGTTGCCATTTTTTTTTACCCTCTTTATTTATATAACCCTTTTGACGAATATAATATATAATACGAGCTTCTGTTTTAATAATTCTGACTTTTGATTCATCAAAATTTGGTAAAGAGTCTAAGAGAAGTGAGTTTTCAAGTATCTTATTGGAATACTCTTTATAAGCACCATTTCTCCACTCTTTAGGCGTTTGTTCAAAACGGGTTTTAAATGCTTTTATAAATGAAGATTGAGAACTATATCCACATATATTGGCTACTTGTGTAATTGTTGAATGTTTATTTGTTAATAATAAGTTTGATGCCTTTTGAAGCCTTATTGATTTAATTGATTCATAAATGTTAATACCCATCTGCTCTTTAAAAATTTTATGAAGATGAATTTTACTTACACCAAAGCTTAATGCCAATTCATCTATATTAATTGGAGTATCAATATTTTGATAAATATAAGACATTGTTTTATTAGTGATTTTAATATGTATATCTCTTGTATTTTTCTTTTGCATTATAGATATTAGCATAAATAGAATTAATTATGATTAATTATGAACAATTAAATTTATACAAAATGACAATTATATAGTTAATTATGGTAAAGAATTATATTTTTAATACAGATATACTTGCACAAATTTATTTTAAAGAGTTATATTATGAATGATATCTATACTATATCAATGCTAGTTTCAATAGCGGTTTTTACTTTAACAACACATATTACTCCAGGGCCAACTAATGTCATTTTACTTTCTTCAGTAATGACTTTTGGATATAAAAGAAGTCTTCCTTTTATTATTGCTAATATAATCTCTTATCCAGCTATGATGATTTTTGTAGGATTAGGACTGGGTATATTTTTAACCAAGCATCCAATAATTATGTCTGTTTTAAAAGTTGTTGGTAT
>JBFHGG010000162.1:0-3090 GCA_041583235.1 Halarcobacter sp. | reverse complement strand
TAATTGGCTTGCTGGAATTGCTTTCATCCCTGAATCTGCTACTTTTTTTACTAAAGCTGCATCACTCATAGCAAATGCACTTACACCTGCAAATGCAACTGCTGCTAAAACTATACTTTTTTTCATCTTCTCTCTCCTTGAGTTTTAATTATAATGTAATTGTAAAGAAAAAAAATGTGGAAATTCGGGGAAAATAAAATTTAGCTAAAAAATATTGACTACTTTTTAAATTTGATAGTAAACAAAGCACCTGATTTTATATTTCTAGCTTCTAGTTTACCTTCGCTTTTTTCAATAATAATCTTAGACATATAAAGTCCAATGCCTAAGCCTTTATCTTTTGTAGAAAAATATGGTTCAAAAATCTTTTCAAGTAGTTCGCTTTTAATGCCTCCAGCATTATCACTTATATCTATTCTTGTGCCATTCTTAGATATATAGGTTTTAATATTAATTTTTGGGCTTGCAATTTCTTTTTTTAAAAATTCATCTTTTGCGTTATTTAGAATATTAAAAATTACTTGTAAAAACTCTCCACGATATGCTTTTACTAATATTGAATCATTTAAACTTAGATCTACTTTTATATTATTATGATTAAAACTATCTTTTAATAGGTTTACAACTTCTTTTATAGATTCACTTAAATTAAAAGATTCTTTGCTATTTGTATTTCTAAAAAAGTTTCTAAAATCATCTATAGTATCTGAGAGATATTTTATTTGTGCATTTGCCATAGTGGTTTTTTTTTCAAAATATTCAGCACTTAACTTATCTTTTTCATATGCAAGTTTTAAATTCATTAATAAATAAGAAAGGTGAGTTAGTGGTTGTCTCCACTGATGAGCAATATTTGCTATCATTTCACCCATAGATGCCAACTTACTTTGATATGTTAGATTTTGCAGTTGTTTTTGGGATGCAAGTAGTTTTCTATAAAATAGTGTAAATAATGATAAAAATATTGCAACAAATACAAATAGTATATTTAAAGTTAGATATACACTATTTTGAGCAAAAACTCTTTGTTCTAACAATAACTCTTTTGCATCTTTTAGAAGTTTATCTATATCTTTATTGATTGCAATATCTTGATATTTTAATTGAAAATTTAAACTTTCTTGTAAAGCTTCAACTTTTTGGATAAAGTTTTTGATAAATTTATTATCCATTTCAAAATCTAGGTCATAATGTTCAATAATGTTATTATCGTAAACTCCTTTATTCTCAAGACTTTCTAATATATCTATTCTTATATTGTTGAGTTTATCATTTACTTCGGGTTCTAATTCTTTAAGTTCTTGAAATGATCTATCTAAAATCAATGAGATTATTCTATTATTTGCTGCTTTTCTTGCTTTAAATCTCTCTATCCATATGGTTTTTTTATTAAATTGTATTAATATTTCATCTAAAGTTTTTATATACCTAGTCTTAAATTTAGTGGAAACTGCATCATTTTTTAATGTTTCTAAAGAATCTAAACTATAAATGATATCTTTATTCAAAGTGTCAAAATTATGAATCTCACCATTTCCTTCTATATAGTTATTCAATTTATTGTTAAGCGCCGTAATTATATTTATTTGGTCATTGTGATTAAAAAAGATTTGAGTATTTTTTTTATTAACAATAATAGTATAAATCATAAATAAAAAAACTATGAGTAGGGTTATTAAAACTATATAAATGTTGTTTTTTATTAAAAATGCTTTCATTTTATTATAGTTACTTTACCATTTAAAGATTTTAGAAACTCTTCAATTAAAAAAATCTCTTCCTTGGTTAAATCCAATCCTAATTGTGCTTTAGCGATAGATTTTATTGCTTCTTTTAATGTTTCAACTCGTCCATCATGCAAATAAGGTCCTGTTAATGCTACATTTCTAAGACTTGGTACTTTAAAGTAATATTTGTCAAAATCATTTTTTGTAATATTATAAAGTCCAAAATGTGGATTAATTTTTTCGAAGTTATCTTCATTTTCTAAACTTTCTATAATGCTTTTATCTATTAGACCAAAACGAGCATAAAGTCCTCCTCCTAGGTTAATACCATTGTGACAAGAAACACAGCCTTTTTTTTGAAAAAGTTCATAACCTTTTTTTTGATTAGGAGTCAAAGCATTTTGATTTCCTCTTAAATATTCATCAAAAGGACTTGGAGTAATAAGTGTTTTTTGAAACTCTTCTAGGGCATTACCAATATTCTCTTTAGTAATTCCATCTTTATAAATTTTATGAAAAGTTTTATTATAATAATTGTCCTTTTCCAATGTTTCAATAATATTTTTAAAGTTATTTCCCATCTCTTTAGGATTTGTAATAGGAAACTGTATTTGGTGACTTAAATCTTTTGCTCTACCATCCCACATTTGTCTAAAATTATATATTGCATTTAAAACTGTAGGGGTATTTATATTTCCAAGTTTTCCTTCTATCCCATATGAAAATTGAAGATTATCAACTCCACCTAGTTCTAGATTATGACAACTCGCACATGAAACTGAATTGTCTTTTGATAAGATTGGATCAAAATAGAGTTTTTTCCCTAATAAAGCCTTTTCTTTTTCATATTTAATTTCTAATGGTAAAGGTGTTATATGTTCAATAGCATATAAATTTAAAAAGAATAAGTTGATTAATATTATTAGATTTTTTAACATATGTTATTTACCTAAATTTATTTGGTATCCAATACCTGATATATTTTTTATACTCTCTTTTATTGTTTTTCTTCTAATCTCTCTTACAATTGAACGTAAAGCATCTTCACTCATATCTCCTTTCCAAACATAGTTATTAAATTCATCATATTTTACTGCTCTTGCAGAGTTTTTTATCAAAAGTTCTAAGAAAAGTAACTCTTTTTTTGTAAGTGGAATCTGTTCTTTTTTTAAAAAGAGTGAGTGATTTAATATGTCAAATTGAAAACCACCAAATATATCAAATATTGATTGATCTTTAACTACATCTTCTGTACATTTTTCTAAAACTAAAAGAAGAGTATCTTCAATTAAAGGTTTTACTAAATATTTTACAAGACCCAATTCTATGGCTTCAACTAAGTATGATGTTTCTAAAAAAGCAG
>JBFHGG010000161.1:0-3217 GCA_041583235.1 Halarcobacter sp. | reverse complement strand
ATCATTTTAGGATGTATATATGATAGCTCTTTTATAAATTGATTTAACCATGATCTATATTCTTCATCATAATCTTCTTTTTTACTCCATGCATTAATTAAACTTTTTTTACCTGCTATAGGAAATAATCTTGATACTTTCCTCAATGATAAAAGAGCCATTTTTACCTTTTTTAAATCTTTACTGTCAATATATGAATCTAAAAATTTAAAGCTTGATTTAGGTTCTTTTTCAGTCATTGTATTGGCTGTCTGAGATAATGGGTTAAATGAAATATTCAGTGAATTCTCTGATGCTAATCTTGCAAAAAAGAATTCATTGAAATTATTTTCACCTAGTTTAACCCATTCTTGCATTTTTGAAAGACCTAAATCATAATTCTTTTTATTATCTATATGTGTGTTTCTTAACATAAACTCCATAGTTGTTAAAACAAAGTCATAAGTTAACCAAGTATTTTTCTTTAACAAATAGTCTAACAACTCTAAAGCTTTATTAAAATTTTTTTCTGAAAGCTTCATCACAACATATTTAGCTATAAAATATTCCCAGCTTCTCATTCTATCTATATTTATATTTTCAGAATAAGGGGCATCAATATCTTTAAAATATTTAATTTCTGAAGCAAAAAATCTAATACAATCTTTAGAATGATCACTTATATGAGGAATACTACTTCTAGAAAATAGTCCTACTAATTCATAAGCTAAATCTTTTTCTTTATTTCCCATTATCCATGTATATTCAATACCATTAAATCCTCTAGCTATTCCAAAAAAATATTTACCCTCTTCTTCAAAAACATACTTTGTAGCTTTTAAAATATTATTTCTAAAATTTTTACTTTTTGGAAACTTAAAGTTCTCTGATAATTTAAGAATTATTTCTTTCATCATTTCAAATGGAGATATTCCAATATCATTTAAACTAATAAAAATAGGTACTAGATATACTATCCCTTTTAAACTTTCTTCATCTGTTTTATCATGAAACGAATTTATAATTGATTCTTTTAAGAGAATGATAGACTCTTCTGAAGTACATAAATTCAATAGATTAATTGTAATTTGACGTCTTTGTTCTTCATTTCCTTCAGCTAAAAGCTCAATTTGATATTCAATAGTTCTTATATCATCACGACCAACTTCTAAAACTATATCAAAAAACTTTTCCCCTCCTAAATTACTTTTTAATTGCTCATAACTTTTTTCTTTTGAGTCTCCCTCAGAAAGTAGTTCTTTCAATATCTCTAAAATAAAAGTCCTAAACTCTTTTGCAGTTGTTGTGTCAATATTTTCAGATATAAGAGCATTTTGGATATGAAGTAGATCATTTAATAAAAGTGAATTTTTGATTAGATCTTTTTTCTCATGTTTAGATTTTCTACTTAAATAAATTAATGCAGATTTTAATGCAAAATTAAAAGTATAAGGTTTATTAGCATCAATAGACTCTTTCCAAATCTCAAATATTCTTTGTGAAGTTATTTTTTGTAAGCGATTTTCCCAGTTCTCTTTTGTTGCTAAAGATAAGCCAAGGACAAACTCAAAAAGTCTTTCATAACTAAACTGTATACAACTATCTTCTTCATAAATAACATTTGAATCTTTTAGATATTTAATAGTATCTTGATTTAAATCATCAAATAGTGTAAAGTTTATGCTCATTGTACCTAAAACTTTGTCATGATTTTCCCAGTACAAATTACCTATTTTAATTAAAAATTTTTCTAAATCATCTTGTGGATATCTTTCATTTAATAATTTAACATACTCTGTAAATATTTCTACAGCTGGTGCAAAATCAGGTATTTTTCTAATTTTTGGTGAAGATTCTGCTATTCCATTATTTGAATATCCTTCTGATAGTAGCCTTAACATTAAAGGATCTTTTAGTTTTTCTTTGAAATCTGATGTTAGACTTTTTTTAAAGTCTCCTACTAAATTAAAATTTTTTTTATATTTTGCAAATGCTTTTTCTAATTCTTCATCTGTAAAATATTTTATCTCTTCTATATTGAAATAGTTTTCATTAGAATGTGAACTTTGTAAACTATTTTTCCAAAAATATGTACGACAAGAATAAACTATTTTTATATTTTCCCATTGAACTTTAAAAAAATCTTCAATCTCATTTTTGATTTTTTTAGCTTTTTCTTCTCCTAATTCATTAATTGCATCAATAAATATAATTAAATAACTACTTTCTTTTTTAAGTAAATTATTAAAGTGGTCAAATAATATTTCTAATTGATTAGTTTGACATAAAAATTGCTTCTCAAGATATTTTATTAAACTATCGTTCAAACTACTAGGAGTAATTAGAAATTTTAATGTAGAAATCTCTTCATCTTCTTTTTTTGCATTCATGTACATAAAAGTTGATTTACCTACACCTGCATTACCTTTTATTAAAAAAATATTTTCTGTTGAATGAAAATAAGATTTCCAATCAATCACATATTTTCTTTCAACATATAATTTATCAATATCTATGGAATTATTAGAAGTTTTTAAAAGCGCTTTTTCTAAAGAAAATTTATTAATTAAACTTGTTCGCCATTTTAAAAATTTCAAATCGTAACTATACATCTGCGGAATAGTTTTCATCTTATTTTCATATTCTGTTATAACTTTTTTTTCATATTCATATATAGCTATATTTTCAATCTTATTTTGATTGCTTCTTTTATAAAGTTCATTTAAAAATTTTATTACAAATTCATTAAATCTAGATTTGGTGTTATATATTTTTCTTGGTTTATTACTAAAACCAGAAATTGTACAGTTACTTTTTGACACATTATACATAGGTTTATTATCACTATCTTTTAGGCATATCATGTCTTTAATATTATAGTCACTGAAACTATATCCAATTGATAATATAGTATTTTTAAACAATTCTAATAAGAACTCTTCCTCAGCTTGATTAAACTTCATGTTTTTTTGAAAAAATATAGGTTTTTCAGATTTTAAGTCACCAAATATATGTATTATTACAGGGATTTTGTTTTTAAGTTTATACTCTATATTTTTAAAAAAATCTTTGTTAACTTTTGATTTATCTTTTAATAAAGTTGTTGAGTAGTAGTTAATATTTGAGTTTTTAAAAGTTTGTTCTATAAAATTATCATAGTTAGCAGTGACAAATAATAGTCTTGAAAATATAGAATTGTTTACATGAAATAAACAACTTAATAAATTAATTAAGTGAT
>JBFHGG010000160.1:0-3288 GCA_041583235.1 Halarcobacter sp. | reverse complement strand
CTTTAGATCTTGTAGATAGGGTAATCGTCTTAAACAATGGGAAGATTGTAGCTGATGGTTCAAAAGCAAAAGTATTAGCTGCTTTACAAGGTAGAGGTTGAAATCATGTTGCATAGATTTTTAGAAGAGGAAAAATGGAATTATTATGTACTTATTGCACCAATTCTATTTTTTATAATTGTATTTTTTTTCTGGGCTGGTTTTAGTGAAATAGATGAAGTGGTGAGAGGAGAGGGGAAGGTTGTTCCATCTGGTCAAACTAAAGTTCTTCAACATTTCGAGGGCGGAATTGTTGCTCAGATTTTAGTTCGAGAGGGTGATATTGTTGAGAGAGGAAAGGTGATTTATAGACTTTCTAATGAATCTTTTAATGCTGATTTTAAATCTAAAGAGATTGATTTGATGGCTTATGAAGCTAAAGCTATTCGTTTAAAAGCATTAATTAATGATGAAAAAGAGTTAAAATTTCTTGATGAATATACGCAAAATATCCCTCATATTATAGAAAATGAAATTAATATTTTTCATGAGCAAAAGAGTACTATGAAAAATAATCTTGCTATCGCAGAAGATCAGCTTAATCAAAAAAAACTTAAACATAGTGAGCTGAAATTAAAATTTAATAATTTATCCATTGAACACAATCTTGCTATTGAAAATATGCAAATTCAAGAAGATTTACTTAGAAAAAAAGTCATTTCAAAAAAAGAGTATATTCAAGAATTAGCAAAAAAGCAGAGAATTTATACACAAATTGAAGAGATTCGAAATAATATACCAATTGTGAAAGAAGAGATTAATGAGTGGCAGAGAAAAGCAGAAAATCAAAAACTTGAAATTAGAACAAAGTTTTTACAAGAATATTCATCGGTTCAAATAGAGATAAAAAAACTTAAAGAAAAAAATAGAGCAAATATAGATAGAGATTTAAGAAAAGAGGTTATTAGCCCAGTTAAAGGGATAGTGAATAAACTCTATTTTCACACTGTTGGAGGAATAGTAAAGCAAGGTGATCAAATTGCAGAGATAACTCCCATGGAAGATACACTAATGATTGAGGGAAAAATAAAAGCACTAGATAGAGCTCTTATATGGATAGGACAAAAAGTTTCCATTGAAATTACAGCTTATGACTTTTCAAAATATGGTTTACTTGAAGGAAGACTCATGGGTATAGCCCCTGATTCTACTATGAATAAAAGCGGTGAATCATTTTATATTGTAAAAATAGAAGCAAAAAACTACTCTTTTGATTCAGAATCGCCAATAATGTTAGGGATGATAGCAAATATAAATATATTAAGTGGCAAAAAAACTATTTTAGAATACTTGATAAAACCACTCAAAGATATTTCAAAAAACTCTTTAGGTGAAAAATAATGATTCTAAATATAGAAAATAAGTAAAGCAACTATGGGATATGCTCTCCCCTCAAGAATCCCATAACAAGGCTTTTCACACTAAAAATATTAAAATAAACTAAAATAAATTATGTTAGTGATATAATATATATTCTTTGAAAACAATAGTTTAAATTGTTAAATTTGGTGGTATTTTAATGTTCGGTTTTATTAAGTTTTTACAAGCAACAATCGTTAGCCTTAAAAAGAAAAAAGGCCTATTTTTTTCAATTCTTACTATAGCATCACTCTCTGGAATAGTGTTGTCAATGTTTATAATTATGACAATGACAAGTAAAGTCTCAAATGAAGTTTATAGTAGTATGTCTAGTGCATATGCTTTAAGTATCGAAAATAAAATTAACAATAAAAAAAATACATTTGAAAAAAATATTGTAATGCTCATTGAAAATAAGCAACTTATGAATGCAATTGAAAAATTTAATGTTGTAGCACTAAAAGAGTCTAAAGATAATATAAATAGTGTTTTATATAAATTAGGTTTTAAAGATATGAAAGTTGATTTTTTTTCAACGGCTGATAATAAAACGATATTTAGAAGTTCTGTAATTTCTGCCATTAACACAAAAAATACTTTACATGGTATAGAGGTGATGAAAGATGGTACATTTTTCATTATATTAAAGCCTCTTGTCAAGGATAATCTTGTGTATGGAGTGATTGAATTAAGAGAGTCAATAAATACTTTAAAATATGAATTTGAAAAACAAAATAGTAATTATCTTTTTTTATTGAATAAAAATATGCTAGATAAACTTGCTGTTGAATATAAAAATGGAAAATTTAAAGATATACTTGATGATTATGTGATTGAGTCAGCTGTATATGATACAAAGTTTAATGCGACAATGTCAGAAATGAATATAGATAATTTCAATAAATTAAAACGCATTGGATATATTGTTGATGATGGATATTATAGAAGTAATAAAATTATAACTGATATCAATGGTGCAAGTATTGGAATGATTATTGTTGGTGAATTTACAGAGAATGAAGGTGGTTTTGTAAATATAGCTGATAATATGACAAAAACTATCACAACTGTAGCACTTGGCTTAGTAATCTCAATTATTTTATTTATGTTTTAGTAGGATTATTATGAGACGAATAAAAATATTTAAAATTTATGTTGTTTTTTGGCTTTTTCTTTCATTCTTAATTTATGCGAATTTTGGAATGATTTCAAAATTTTATATGGCAACTCTCACATTTAATATTACGATTTCAGCAATTCTTCTTATTGGTATGATTATCATATTTTCAGCAGCACTCAAATTGACAATGCTTACTGGAACATTTGGCGTTATTCAGTGGAAAAAAGGGAAAGAACTTGAGTATTATTTAGAAGGTATTAATAAAGTTATGCCGGCTAATATTGCGAATATGTTTAATAATAGAGCAAAAAAAAGTGTTCTTTATTTTACTCAGCAAGAATCAAAAGATGTCGCTTCATGGCTTGAAGATAAATTTTCTAATCAAAAAGTGTATATAAATTTTTTCATCTCTACTGCATTGATGATAGGACTTTTTGGTACCTTTGTGGGACTTTTAAAATCAATAGATGAAATGGGTAGTATTATCTTGTCTTTAGGTGGAGATATCAACCTATCAGAAGTTATTGCATCTTTTTCTGGTCCACTCGGTGGTATGGCGATTGGTTTTGGATCTTCTCTTTTTGGTGTAGCAAGCGCAATTATTTTAAGTGTTATGGGGTACATACTTAATAGAAATCAGGAGATGTTTATTGAGGATATAGAAGATTGGATGAAAGGAAAAATAATTGATTCACAATCCTCAGAAAGAATTAGTGAGATAAACTCAGCATTAGGAACTTCATCTTCTTCTGCAGCTACTTCAGGCTCTG
>JBFHGG010000159.1:0-3304 GCA_041583235.1 Halarcobacter sp. | reverse complement strand
TGAAACTGAAATGGAGTTATCAACATTTTTAATTACATTTGTAATTGTATCATCAACATTTTTAGTAACTGATACAACAGATTTAACAACATCATCAGAAACCGAAGAAACAACATCATTAGCAATATTAATACCGTTATAAACCGAGCCAACAATCGGCACGGCTTGCACTATACTTTCTAAACCGGAATTTTTAACGACTCCAGTAATTGCACCCGTAACACCACCGACAACATTAGAAACAGAAGAAACGGCACCCCCAACGGCTTTAGATACTGCCTTACTTATACCGGAGAACCAACTCATATAAAGCCCCCTTTATTTAGCAGTAATGAAACTAAATTTTTGAGGTTGTTTTGCCTTTAAATCTTCAAAATATGCAGTTAAATTGCGAGTATCTTTATCCATTTTTTTAACACGTTCTAAATGAATAGCGTGAGATAGAATTAGATAACTGATATCATCAACACCGCTAACAGAAACATCGATACCGGCATTTGTAAAATCTTTATATAAAATTCCGAAATCTGCAAATAATTCACTTTCAATGCAACCATCAATTTTAGCCAGTGCTTGACCTGCTCCGATACTTGTCATCTTTTCACCGAAATAATCTTTGATTGTGATATTTGAGTTTGAATTGCCAAATGTAAAAATTTGTGCAACGTCTGTCAAGTTGTGAGTTTGTCCGGAAGTACTAGTAATTTGTTCATATTTTAAAATATGTTCTTTACCCTTAGTAGCGTCTTCATACCACATTTTTATAGTACAAGATACTGACTTATCAGAAGTGATAGAAATTGTTAATCTATCGTCACCACTTAAAATAATATTACCAAGTAGCACATCAAAATACATGTTTTCAGTTTTTAGACTTGCCATGCCACCTGTACCCTTAACGAAGTCAGAAAGTACAAATAATTTTGATAACTGTACATTTTTTACAATTACATCATCTTGACCATCTGAAACCCCATTTTTCAAATATACATTTAATTTTAGATTTTCAAGAACTGAACTATTAATATCAGTCGCAGGAGTATCAACAGATACATGAAAAACAAGTCTATCAATTGAACAACTAGATAGTTCTTTACTTAGAGATACTAAAGAATCTGAATGCGTCATATTGAAAATATCTGATAACATTATAGACCTACCTTTTCAGTGATAAAAGAGTTAACTTTTTCAAAAACTTCGTTCACTACTGGAACATGTGGGATTACTATTGCACCAAGTAAAGCACCTAAAATAATGGCGTCATAATCTCTCTTAAGAGAAACACCAATTCCATATTTACTTAAATTCATTATTTTTTTTTCCTTTTAAAATTAAGATATAAAAAGCATATAACTGAATATAAAAAAAGATTAAAAATTTAACATAAAAATATTTAAGTAACAGAATTATGGATTTTTGGACTAGCTGCCAAAAGATTTATTTTACAAAAAAAATATAAAAAGAGTAAAAAAAAGACTCCCAAAAAGGAGCAAGAAACTAGTTTTTTTTATTATCAGAACTAGCAAACTGAAGATTTAAGACTAAAGACAGTATACACCTTTAAAAAAAAATGTCAACATGCATAATTAACAAAATCATTCTCTAAATATAAAATTTGACACAATTTTCTTTGAAGTTCAACACTTGCGTGACCTGTATTTTTAAATCTTTTTATTTTTTGATAATCAAGATTGAAATGCTCTGAGAAGTCTTTAATTGTCCACTTTTCATCCATTAAATATTGAAAAAATCTCTCTTGTGCAAAGCTTAATTTATACCCCATTTTTTAACCCCTTAAAAATTTATATTATTGTAATCTGATTTTGTAAATTTGTTTAAAAATTCAACATCAGTATATTTTTTCATTAATTCACCGACAAATAAATCGAATTCATTTAAATGCGTTATAACCTGCCTATTTCGGACTAAATAAGATTTATTATAATAGTATTCAAGTTGAGAGCGAGAAAGACGTACAGGCTCTTTTAT
The DNA here is from genome assembly GCA_041583235.1 of Halarcobacter sp. Taxonomy (GTDB): domain Bacteria; phylum Campylobacterota; class Campylobacteria; order Campylobacterales; family Arcobacteraceae; genus Halarcobacter. The sequence continues at coordinate 1,315 of JBFHGG010000159.1, read as the reverse complement.
GTCGTATATCCTGCTATATTTATTTTCACATTCTTTGACCTTTTTAAAACTAGTTAAAAAATCATGATTTAATTTATTTTCAAATGTGCCAAGATTGGCAGGACACTTTATATCAAAATTTTGGAAGTAATCAGAAATATCAAAATTATCATTTAAAAAAATGGTATTAAAAGTAGTTAGACCAATACAATACTTCTCATCATCAACAGTGATGTGACGTAGTTTAATATCATCAGTATCTAAAAATTGTTTATTAAAAAACTTCTGCAATTCTAAATATTTTTGACTATTCATAGAGTATATTTTTTCATCATGAAGATAGCAATCCATATTAATATATCCCCACCAACGCCCATTATTTCTACAAAACTTTGGGCAAGAATTTTGATATGATTTATCTTTCTTGAAAGTCGTTTCATCTGATGTAAGATAATCTGCTAAATAGCAAACAATACCTTTACTTTTAACCCTGTCTATATCAATAGCAGAATGAAAAGCATGAAGTATATTAAAATCTTGATTATTTTTTTCTATAAGAAATCTATTTAAAAACTTTAAATATTCCCTTTGAATAACAAAGCGTAAACCCTTACAGTAACTTAAAATAGAGTTATCACTATTTCTCTGAATTGGTTCAAAATTTGTTAAAGTAAAATTAAGTTTTTTATTAAAAATATAGAATTTTTTTTCCTGTGGAAAAACATGAACAGATTGCTTTTTATAAATATCATTTAAAAATAAAAATTTTGGAAGTGTAGATTTAACGCTATTACAATAGAAATAATTACCAAGATAGATAGGGTGATTATTAAATAAAATTAAATGAAAATGTATGCGACCTGCCTTTGTAAATTCTTTTTTCCAAACAATGCCAAAACCATATTTATTTTTTAAATATTCACAGAAACGCTTTAAAATTTCTTGAGCGATCGCTAAGTTAAATATCATTTTTGGAAATGTTAAAGTTAAAGAAAAACAATCTTTATACATTTCATCTATCTTAGTTTTTAATAAGAATTTTTTTAAACGAAAAGCAGATTTTTTACTAAATTTGCTTGATACATTTCCACGGAGTGGAACTTGTTTTTTAGCTTTACTACTAAATGTATAATAGTCATCATTAGCAGTCTTTGAAAACGTAACTAGATTACCTTGCCTATGCAAAGTAAAATTAAAATTATTTAAATCATCTAAATATTGTTGTCTTAAATCTGAATTATACAAAGCGTCTTGAACCTCTTAAATCTATATTAAAAATAACATAAAATTGAATTAATTACAACAAGATTTTTAAAATTCGTCAGTATGGCTATTA
>JBFHGG010000158.1:0-3338 GCA_041583235.1 Halarcobacter sp. | reverse complement strand
TTTTTTAATAAATGTTTTAATTGACTTTTGTTCTATAATTAAACAAAAGAGGTGTTTATAATGCAAAATAATGTAAATATTATGATAGATGGATTTAATAAAAAAATCTCAATGAAGCTATTTAATAAATTAAGTACTTTATTAGATAACTTCTCTTTTTTAGATCTTAGAAGATTAGAAAAGATAATTATAAGTAAAAATTTTAAAGAAGATTTAAAAGCATTAAATTTAAATAAGCAAACAATTTTTAAAAATAGATATAGAAGCAATAATGATACCTATGCCTCTGTATTGACCTTTCCTAATAATAATGATTTTAAATTAATTTTACTTATAAAAAGTGATCTTATAAAAAATATATTAGAAGATAATAGTAAACAAGAGTATAAAAATACTTTGCACATACTACATCATGAATTAGCTCATATTCATGATAATAATAAGAAAATTGATGCCTTTAAAGACCTTATGAAAAATAAGTCATATAAAGGTATATCTTCAATCACTTTTCCAATAGCAGAACTTTGTTGGAGCGAATATATCGCAAATTTTATTTCATCAAAAACTGCTTTAGATACAGACTATCCAAAAATTATGGCTGATTCCTTGGCTTTAAAAATTGTACAAGCAAATCAAAATATTAAAACAGAATTATTAGCTTATAAAATAAATAAAAAGAGAGAAGATCTTATTCAATCCTCTATGAATCATATTGAATCTTTACTTATAAGTGCTTCATATTTAATAGGTTATTTAAATGGATTAAAAATAACGTTACAAGAGCTAGATGAAGAAGTTGATTATAAGATAGAAACTTCATATTTTAAAGATATCTGGGAAATTTTAAAATATGAGTTTGCAAGTATTCATCAAGTTTATCCACATGGCTTTATAAATTTAAATGTATATAAAAACCTTAGTTACTATATTGAAGTCTTTTTCTCACAAATGGGAATAGTTTTAGATGAAAATGAAAAGTCACAATTAAAAATTCATATAATGTAAGTATATTATGATAGAATCTTCCTTTTAAAAAATAGGGGATATTATCATGAGCAAATCAAACTTAACTGCATACAAATTTGCTTTAGTATCTGTCTTTCTTTGGTCAACTGTTGCCAGTGCTTTTAAACTTTCTCTTAAATATTTATCTCCTGAGCTTTTAGTCTTATATGCATCTGCTACTTCATTAATTATTCTTTTTGTAATCTTACTTATTCAAAATAAAATAAATTTAGTTTTCTCATATATAAAAAATAATTTATTGTTAATTATAGTATTAGGAACAATAAATCCTTTTTTATACTATTTAGTGCTTTTTAAAGCTTATGATTTACTCCCTGCACAAGAAGCACAGGCAATTAATTATACCTGGGCTTTAATGCTTGCATTTTTATCTGTTCCATTATTAAAACAAAAATTAAGATTAGCAGATATTATTGCTGGAATTATTTGTTATTTTGGAGTATTAATAATTTCAACAAAAGGGGAGCCTTTTTCTTTAAATTTTTCTAATATGGATGGAGTTTTCTTAGCTTTATTAAGTACAATTCTTTGGGCATTATATTGGATATTTAATACAAAAAATAAGGCTGATCCAATAGTCTCATTATTTTCAAATTTTTTATTTGCTACACCTTTGATATTTATTTATTGTTTTTATACACAAGAAATGATTACTCCTGAAATTACAGGTGTTTTAGGTGCTATTTATGTAGGTTTATTTGAAATGGGTATTACATTTCTTTTTTGGTTAAAGGCTATGCAAAGTGCAGAAAACACTTCAAAAATAGCAAATTTAATATTTATTTCACCTTTTATATCTTTGATTTTTATATATTTTATTTTGGGAGAAAAGATTTATATTTCAACCCTATTTGGTTTAGGATTTATAATTTTAGGTTTACTTATACAAACTTCAAAAAAATTTAATAAACAAAACTGATACAAAAAAAAAGCTAACTAGCTTTTTTTTGTAAGTGTTCTTGCCACAGCATCTTTCCATCCGTCATATAACTCTTTTCTTTTATTTTCTTTAATTTGTGGTTCAAATCTTTTTTCAAGTTTCCAACTTTTTGCAAAATCCTCTTTTTTAGGATAAAAGCCTGCTTGCATTCCTGCTAACCAAGCTGCACCTAAGGCAGTAGTCTCCAAAATTTCAGGTCTATCTATTGAGGCTCCTAAAATATCTGCTAAAAACTGCATACTCCAATTAGATACTGACATTCCCCCATCAACACGTAAAATAGACTCCTCTATTTGAACATTTTTTAAGTCAGCATGCATTGCTTCCCATAAATCTCTAGTTTGATATCCAACACTCTCTAATGCAGCTTTAGAAAATTCTGCTGCTCCTGTTCCTCTGGTAATCCCAAAGATTGCGCCACGACACTCTGTATCCCAATATGGAGCGCCTAGTCCTGTAAAGGCTGGAACCATATAAAGATGTTGTTTATCATCTGCACTTTCAGCTAATTTTTGTGTCTCTTTTGCATCTTTTATTATTCCCAATCCATCACGTAACCATTGTACAACAGCACCTGCAATAAAAATAGAACCTTCTAGAGCATAAGTAGTTTTATTATCTAATTGATATGCAACAGTAGTAAGAAGTTTATTTTGAGAAAGAACCATCTCTTGCCCAATATTTAGTAGGGCAAAACAACCTGTTCCATATGTTGATTTCATCATTCCTGGTTCAAAACAAGCTTGACCAATTCCTGCACTTTGCTGATCTCCAGCAACGCCTTGAATTGCTATTTCTTGACCAAAAATATCAGCGCTAGCATTCCCAAACTCATCAGCACAATTTTTAACCTCAGGCAGCATATTCATTGGAATATCTAATAAAGAACAAATTTCTTCATCCCAAGAGCCAGTTTTAATATTATAAAGAATGGTTCTTGATGCATTAGTTGCATCTGTAAGATGTTTTTTCCCATCTGTTAATTTCCAAATCAAAAATGAATCAACTGTTCCAAAAAGTAAATCTCCATTTTCTGCTTTTTCTTTTGCCCCTGGAACATTCTTAAGAATCCAGTTTAGTTTTAAACCAGAAAAATATGGATCTATCATAAGACCAGTTTTTGATCTTATCATTTCTTCATGTCCAGCATTTTTTAAATCCATACAAAAAGCACCAGTTCGTCTATCTTGCCAAACAATAGCATTATAAATAGCTTCCCCAGTTATTTTGTCCCAAACAACTGTTGTTTCTCTTTGATTAGTTATTCCAATAGATACAATATCTTTAGCTTTTGCTCCCACACGTTCCATAACAGATCTACATGTTGCAGCTACTGTTGTCCATATATCAGAGGGGTCATGTTCAACCCAAC
>JBFHGG010000157.1:0-3356 GCA_041583235.1 Halarcobacter sp. | reverse complement strand
TAACAGGAGAAATAAAAGATGTTTATTCTATTGATATGAGATTAAAAGAGGCACAAGCCCAAGGAATTAAAAAAGCAGTTATTGCTCAAAAAACAAATCTAAAACTTGATTTAAAAGTTTTTCCTGTAGATGAAGTTTCAAAAATGATTGAGCTATTTTAGAATAGCTCAATCCTTCAAATAAAATTCCTATCTAGGATTATCTTCCAATTCTTTTATTAGCTCCAGACATTAATCTATCTTCTGTAATTATAGCTCTTGTATGAATACAAGTTCCAATAAGTCCACCTGTATCTTTTGCCTCTATTTCAAATTTATAAAGTTTTCCTTCCATACCTACAAAGGTTGCAGTTGATTTCACAATATCATCTGTAAGTGTTGGGGCTAAATGCTTCATATTTACTTCAACTCCAACAGAAAGTTGCCCTTCTTTTATCAAAGGTGTTAATACCTTTGCAGCAGAGCACTCCATTAGTGCCACTAATCTAGCAGTTGCAAATACTTCAGGAAAATTATCTTCTGAAGAAATCTCTAGGTTTTTTGCCAAATCTGAATCTTTTACTTTAAACTCTATACTACTTTTACTTCCAATTTCTAATTCCATATATACTCCTAAATTTTTATATTTAATTTTCTAAAATATTGTAACAAATTAAAATAAAACTATTTTTTATCTGCTTATTTACTAATTAATTTAATTTAGATATAATCCGCGAAAATTAAATGGAAATAAAATGATTGATTTTGATAACCAAACAGATTTAAATATTGACATAACAGAACTTGAAACTATAAAAAGTGATTTAACATCAAAAGATATTGAATTGATTTTAACTTCAAATGCTGAAATACAAGTATTAAATAAAGAGCATAGAAATATAGATAAAGCAACTGATGTATTAAGTTTTCCATTAGAGTTTGATATGCCTAATATGCCCTTAGGCTCAATTGTAATTTCAAAAGATTTTGTTGAGCAAAAAGCTAAAGAGTATAAGCATAGTGTTAAAGATGAATTAAAACTTCTTTTTATCCATGGTCTTTTGCATTTATTAGGCTTTGATCATGAGATTGATGATGGGCAACATAGAGAAAAAGAAGAAGAGTTAATAAAAAAATACTCTTTACCAAATAGTTTAATAGTAAGGAATCAATAAAATGGACATTTTAATATTTATAGTCTCAATGGCAGCATTAATTTATGGTGCTGACTTTATAATAGAACAAAGTGAAAAAATTGCACATCATTATAAAATATCCCCTTTTGTAATTGGTGCAACGTTAGTTGCTCTTGGAACTTCTTTACCAGAAATGGCTGTTTCAATGTCTGCTTCATTAAAAGGAAGTGGAGATATTGCAGTTGCGAATGTGATTGGAAGTACTATCTTTAATATTGCATTAGTTTTAGGAACAGTATTTATAATTTCTAAAAAAATTACCCCTGATAGAGATCTTTTTGCAAAAGATTCTGCATGGGCACTTTTCCCAATCTTAGTATTTATTTTAATGGGAATTGATGGAGAATTAAATGTAATAGATGGAGTTTTATTTTTAATATTAATGGCTGCATACTTAACTTTCCTAATAGGTTCTAATCAAGTTGAAGAAGTTGAAGAAGAAAAAAAAGAAAAATTTGCATGGGGTAAAAGTGCAGCTTTACTTTTAGTTGGTTTTATATTCACAATTGGAGGTGCTGATTTTGCCATTGAAAGTGCCGGAAATATAGCTAGAGATTTTGGAATTAGTGAGTGGATTATTGGTCTATTCTTAGTTGCCTTTGGAACATCTTTACCTGAACTTACAATCTCAATTAAAGCAGCCTTAAATAATAATGCAGACTTAGCCATTGGAAATATAATTGGTTCAAATGTAGCAAACTTCACTATGGTATTAGGTCTTAGTTCAATTGTAAATACTCTAAATGTAGATTTATCTGCAAACTTCTTCGATATAACTGCAGCATTTATACTATCACTTATGTTAGTATTTATAACAGCAAATAAACTTTATAATAAAAGCGCGGGAATAGTATTACTTGTAGTATTAGGTTTAGTAATTCAAAATAGTTTTTAAACTATTTTGAATTATAGAATTATTAATAACTATTTTTGGCAAGAACAGCAAGTTCCAGAAAAGATAACTTCAGTATTACTAACTTTAAAATCAGAAAGAGAAGATAAAGAGGCTTCTAAAACATCTGTATTAATCATAATGTCTTCTATCTTTCCACAATTAGAACAAACTAAATGAGAATGGCTCTCTTTTATTAATTCATAAACAGGTTTTGCCTCAGGTATTTTTACTTCATTTAAGAATATTTTTTCTACCATCGCATTTATATTCTTATAAATAGTTGCTAGAGAAATCGATGGAAACTTTTCTAATAAATTTTTATAAAGATCATCAACATTCATATGGCCATTTTTATATAATTCTTCTACAATTGCTACTCTTTGAGGTGTAACTTTTAAATTATACTCTTTTAATAATATTGAACTATTAAACATATTTATTCCTTTCTTATACAAAAACTTGTTTTAAACAATTTGTACAGATTAATATTTCTGTATGATAGTATAATATATTTTAGATTTATTTACTAATTAACTTTACTAAAGGAAAATAATTTTCCTTTAAGTTTTCTTTTATTTAAGTTTTCTTATATTAAAATACCAAAAGAAAAAAATTATCTCTTGGTAATATTTTTCTGATAAATAATGATAATTAAAATCTAAATTAAAAAGGGTAAATAAAATGAGACAATATGAAACATATAAATGTAATAAGTGTGGTAACGAAATAGAAGTACAAAAAGTTGGTGGTGGAGAGTTACATTGCTGTGGTGAAGTAATGGAAATGGTTACAGAAAATCTAACTTTAGTAAATTTAATGAAAGCATTTGGTGGAGAGTCAATAGCTAGAAATGAATATGAATACTTTGCAAAAGTTGCTCAAAAAGAAGGATTAAGAGATATTGCTGAACACTTCCAAAGAGCTGCAAATAATGAAAAAGTACATGCAAAGTTAGAATTATCATTACATAATAGAATGGTATCAGGAAGCGAAAACAATTTTGGAGATACAAAAGAGAATCTTCAACATGCAATTGATGGAGAATCATACGAGAATACTACAATGTATCCAGATTTCGCGGCTATTGCAAAAGAAGAGGGATATGCTGAAGCTGCAAGATTATTTACAGGAATTGGAAAAATTGAAGTTGAACATGAAAAAATGTTTAAAAGACTTCTTGAAAGACTTGAAGCTGGTGCAGAGCATGTGAGTGAAGATGAAGAAGAAGAGTGGTTCTGTGAAGTTTGTGGACATATACATAGAGGTAAAAAAGCACCTAAAGTATGT
>JBFHGG010000156.1:0-3445 GCA_041583235.1 Halarcobacter sp. | reverse complement strand
GTCCCCTTGAACCTGCACTTAATGAATTTTGATTATCACCTATTGGATTTCCAGCACTTGTAGTCATTGTGTTTGACATTATTTATCCTTTATTTTAAATATGTAAATAAAATTTATCACAATTAAAACAAAGGATAAATTTTATCATTTGATAATATTATTCTATACCAAGAAATATTAAATATAACTTAATTTAAACTTAATAATATAGAATTTTATCAATATGTATTAAATAGAATTTTAATAAAAATTAAATCATAGTAAACAAGTGTAAAATATTAAAAAATAGTGCTTATTATGAAGAACAAGAAAGTTTTAAATTTGATTCTTCCTTTGGAGTTGTTTTTGAATATCTTTCAAACTCTTTATGCTCATCAAATGGGTTTTGGGCAATATTAAGTAAATCATTTGTTAATTTAAAATCATTCTTCTTAGCAGCATCAATTGCTTCTTGAAGCATATAATTTTTAATAACATATTTGGGATTTGTTTTTTTCATTAATTCTTTCATTACCTTAAAATCTTGATTCTGAGATTTTATTGTATTTTTATATGCTTCAAACCATTTAATAAGAGGCTCTTTAAATAGAGAAATATCTGTAATAGTAGAAATATTATCTAAGTTTTTTAAATTTGTTAGTTCATAGAAGAAACAGTTATAATCAATTTTTGCATTTTCTAAGGCGTTTAATAATTCTATTATTAAATCTAAATTTGAATTTCCACTTAAAACCTCATCAAGCCCAATTCTTTTATTCATAAGCTCTAAATACTTTTTTATATGTTGAGAAATAAATGTATCTAAATATTTAATTAATTTCTCAAAATCACAAATATTTTTTAATGTTTTAGCCAAAACTTCTAAATTCCATCCTGCTATATGAGGTTGATTATTATATGAATATCTTCCTTCTCCATCAGTATGGTTACAAATATTATGCTTATTAAAATGATCCATAAAAGCATATGGGCCATAATCTATGGTAAGACCTGCTATTGACATATTATCTGTATTCATTACACCATGCATAAAACCATAAGCTTGCCATTTTGCTAAAAGTGTTGCAGTATTATCTACTAATTCAAAAAACATCTTTTCAATTTTTTCTTCTTGATTTTCTATATCTTCAAGATGAGAATAGGATTGTTTTATCACATAATTAGATAATTTTATTAGATTTTCTTTGGAATTTTTTCCTCTAGCAAAAAATTCAAAAGTTCCAAATCTTATCCAAGATGGTGACATTCTCATAACAACAGCACCTGTTTCCATCTCATCGTATGACCTAAATACTTCATGTTTAGAACCAATTATTGCTAAAGCTCTAGTTGTAGGAATACCTAAACCATGCATTGCTTCACTCATTATATATTCTCTAATAGAAGAACGTAAAACTGCTCTTCCATCTCCTTGTCTTGAATATCTAGTTAGACCTGAACCTTTAGTTTGTAAATGCCAATTATTTATGCTTCCAAGATTAATTGCTCTTCCATCACCTAATTGTGGGACAAAGTATCCAAACTGATGTCCTGCATATGCCATTGAATAAGGAATTGAATTTTTTAATTCTATTTCACCATTAACAAATTTTACAAAATCTTCTTTTTCACACTCTTCATAATCAAGTTCTATTAAATCACAGGCACTTTTGCTATATGATATAAGAAATGCATCATTTAAAGGCTCGGCCTTTAGTTTTTGATAAAAATTTTTATCAAAGTCAAGATAATCTACTTCTAATTTCAATTCATTTAATTTCATTATAATTCTTTTTAATTTTTTAATAAAAGGTTTATGCCAAATTCTTTATTTAATCATAGATATTTTTTTTAGCTAATTTATTTATTTAAGATTATAACTCTTTACAAAGACTAAACAAAATATAAATATACTTTTAATACAAAACAAAAGGACTAAAATGAAAAAAACTCTCTTAGTCTTACTATTTTCTTTTGTTTCATTATTTGCATTTGAGGAATTAAGTGCAGAGAACTTTAATGAAAAAATTAGTAAGGGAAAAGTAATTGTTGATTTTCACGCAATCTGGTGAGGTTCTTGTAAGATTCTAGGTAAGAATTTACAAAAATATAAAGATACAAGTAAAGCCAAAGATGTGACAATCTATAAACTAAATGTTGGTGATTATCCATCCATCCCTAAAAAATTTGATATTGCAGGGGTTCCTGCCTTAGTCTATTTTAAAGAAGGTAAAATGCTAGACTTAAAAATGGGCGTACAAAGTGTAGAAAAACTTAAAGAACTAGAAATAAAAAACTTCAATTAAAAATTTATTGGTCATTAAATGGCCAATAAATAAACTCGTATAATAAATAGTTGGAAATATGATACCATTTTTCTGCAGTTTTTTTATTCTTATACAAATTTTGATATAATCCCCTAAAAAATTAGGATTTCTATGAAACAACATCTTGAGACTTCTTTAAGTCACATTGCTAAATTTGCACCATTTAACGAACAAGCGGGAGCTTCACATTTTCCCATTTATAATACAGGGACTTTTGATTTAAAAAAACAAGATGAAAGTAATGGAAATAAAATATATGATTATACAAGAAGTGATAATCCAACTAGAGAGATGCTAGAGAATCTATTTAAAGAGGTTGAAAATGGAGAAGGATGTGTGTGTACACATACAGGAATAGCTTCAGTTGCCCTACTTTTTGAAACAGTATTAAAAGCAAATTCTCATATTTTAGTTGAAGCTGATTGTTATGGTGGAACGTTTAGATTATTAAAAATATTTAAAGAAAAATATAATGTTACAGTTCATTTTGCAGACTTTTTAGAGTTTGATAAATTAGAAGAAATTTTAAAAAATAATGCTATTGATTTAGTTTTATGTGAATCTCCTACAAATCCAGGTTTAAAAATCATTGACTTAGAAGAAGTGGCAAACTTATCTCATAAATACAATGCTTTATTTGCAGTTGATAATTCACTTGCAACTTTTATATCTCAAAGACCTTTAGATTTAGGAGCAGATTTTTCTTTATTCTCAACAACTAAATATATATCAGGTCATGGAGCAGTTGTTGCAGGAGCAATAGTTGCAAAAACAAAAGAATTATCTGATCAAATTCATTATTATGCAAATGCAGGTGGAAGATCTCAAAATCCTATGGATGTATATTTAATCTCACTTGGTATTCCAACATTAAAAATTAGAATGAAAGAACACCAGACAAGTTCAATAGCTATTGCAAAATTTTTAGAAGAGCAAGATTATATAAAAAAAGTAACTCACCCTGCTTTAGAATCACACCCTCAATATGAACTAGCATGTAAACAAATGACTTATATTCCTGGTTTATTTTGTGCAGACTTTACAAGTGTTGAACTAGCTGAAAAATTTATAGAAAATACAAAAATCTTTGGTGAAAAATGTTCTTTTGGAAGTCCTGATTCTAGAGTTGAGATTCCTGC
>JBFHGG010000155.1:0-3505 GCA_041583235.1 Halarcobacter sp. | reverse complement strand
AGTAAAAAGAAGAAATTAGAGTTTAAAGGGACTAAGTTTCTTTTTTTTGTTATAATTATTCATATTGTAATTTTTTTATTTAATAGAGAAAATTCTACTCTCTCTTTAATGAAAAGTTATGAAGTATTATTAAAGCTTTTACCTATATTTGTGATGATAATTGTTATTACAACTTTGATTAACTATTTTTTAAAACCAAAATTTATAATGAAACATTTTGGTAAAGATAGTGGAGTTAAAGCTTGGGTTTATGCAACATTAGGTGGAATTGTTAGTCATGGACCAATGTATGCTTGGTATCCAATGCTTACACAATTAAGAGAAAATGGATTAAAAGATGGATTACTTGCAACATTTATGTATACAAGATCTATAAAAATACCATTTATCCCAATAATGATTGATTATTTTGGAATGCTTTTTACTATAATTCTTTTTATTTATATAATAATAGGAGGAGTTCTTCAAGGTGTATTCATAGAGGCTTTAAAGAAAAAATAAAGCAGGATTTTTTATGCAAAAAATATTTTACGAACTAAACTCTTTAGATAAAAGATGTTATGAAAAGTTTGGTCTTACAGAAGATTTATTAATGGAGCATGCTAGTGCCTCCATATGTGATTATATAGAAAAACATTTCCCCTTATCTAAAAGTCAAGCTAAATCTATTTTAATAGTATGTGGGCCGGGAAATAATGGAGCAGATGGTTTAGCCTTAGCAAGACAACTTTATGGTAAATATGATGTAAAACTTTATATTCCTTTTGGTCTTAAATCTTCAATTTCAAAATTCCAATTGAAAAGAGTAGAACTTTTAGGTGTTGATATTCAATTAGAAATTAGTGAATGTGACATAATAGTTGATTGTCTTTTTGGAAGTGGATTAAATAAAGACTTGAATATAAAATCACAAGAGATAATTGATATATTAAATTCTTATGAAGCTTTTAAAATTGCTTGTGATATTCCAAGTGGAATTAATAATTTAGGACAGGTTACAACATGTGCTTTTGAAGCAGATATAACTATTACAATGGGAGCTTTAAAAGTACCTTTATTTACAGATATAGCAAAAGATTATATAGGAAAAATAAAAGTTGCGAACTTAGGTGTTCAAAGGGAAGTTTATGAAACTTCTTCAAATGTTTTTTTATTAGATGAGAGTGATATGAATCTTCCTTTTAGAAATAAAAAGAATTCTCATAAAGGAAGCTATGGACATTTAAATGTTGTTGCAGGTTGTAAAAAAGGTGCTGGAGTAATAGCTGCGAAAGCTGCTTTTGGATTTGGGTCAGGACTTGTAAGTGTTGTTTGTCATGAGGATATTGATTTACCTTATCATATTATGCAAACACATTTTATCTCTCCAAATTGTACAGCAATTGCAATTGGTATGGGACTTGGGATTTATGAAGTAGATGAAATCAAAAAGATTTTAGCTAAAGATATTCCTACAATTATTGATGCTGACCTTTTACATGAAGGTGTTGTATTAGAGGCTTTAGAAAAAGAAGTTGTATTAACTCCTCATCCTAAAGAGTTTTGTTCTTTATTAAAACTTTGTGGAATGGGTGATGTTGATATTGAAACCCTTCAAAACAATAGATTTTCATATGTACAAAAATTTTGTGAAAAATATCCAAAAGTTGTATTATTATTAAAAGGTGCAAATGTTTTAATAGGACAAAATGACAAAATTTATGTAAATAGTTTTGGAAGTGCTGTTTTAGCAAAAGGTGGTAGTGGAGATGTTTTAAGTGGATTAGTTGCTTCCTTATTAGCTCAAGGCTATGATGCTCTTGATGCAGCTATAACTGCAAGTCTAGCGCATGCAAAAGCTTCTAATAATTACAAAAAGAATAATTACTCTTTGATTCCTGCTGATTTAGTAGAGGAGATTAGAAAACTATGAGTTATATTATAATTCAAACTACATGCTCTAATAAAATAGAAGCTAAAAGTATTGCAAAAAATTTAATAGAAAATAAGCTAGCAGCTTGTATTCAAATGAGTGAAATTGAATCTTTTTATACATGGGAAAATAAAATTTGTAATGAAAAAGAGATTTTATTAAGTATAAAAACTAAAAAAGAAAATTTCAAAAAAATCAAAAGCAAAATTAAAGAATTACATAGCTATGATGTGCCCGAAATTATATCTTTACGCATTGAAAATGCAAGTAAAGAATATAAAAAATTTATAAGAAAAACTTGTAAATAAATATAAAAGATTATTAGAGGAAAAATAAAATGAACAATATTTTAAAAATAGGAAATTATGAATTTAATAGTAGACTTATAGTTGGTTCAGGAAAATATCTAGACTTTCAAATGACAAAAGATGCAACTTTGGCGTCTGGTTCTGAGTTAATAACAGTTGCAATTAGAAGAGTAAATATTACAAACCCAGATGAAGAGAATTTATTAGATTATTTTAAAGATACAAATGTAAAACTTTTACCTAATAGTGCTGGTTGTTTTACAGCAGAAGAAGCTATTACAACATTCAGATTAATGAGAGAAGCTACAGGAATTGATATTATTAAACTCGAAGTTATTGGTGATGCTAAAAAAACTCTATATCCTGATGTTATTGAAACAATTAAAGCGTGTGAAGTTCTAAAAAAAGATGGTTTTACAATTATGGCTTATACAAGTGATGATCCAATTATTGCAAAAAGATTAGAAGATGCAGGAGCTGATGCAATTATGCCATTAGCTGCTCCTATTGGTTCTGGACTAGGAATTCAAAATCCATATAATATTGCATTTATTAGAGATGCAGTTAGTGTTCCTGTTCTAGTAGATGCTGGATTAGGTTGTGCCAGTGATGCTTCATATGCAATGGAATTAGGTGCTGATGGTATTTTAGCAAATACAGCAATTGCACAAGCACAAAACCCAATGGCTATGGCAGAAGCATTTAAACATGCAACTATTGCAGGAAGACTTAGTTATTTAGCAGGAAGAATCCCTAAAAAACCTTATGCAACTGCAAGTTCACCAATTGATGGGTTAATTCAGTTCTAGTAAAAAATAGGGAATTTACAAAATTTTTCAAAATTTTTGTAAAACCCCTTGACAAAATTAAATATACATAGTATAATTCCGTCCACTTTTTGAAAGAATAGTGATTTGTCGGAGTGTAGCGCAGCCTGGTAGCGCACCTGGTTTGGGACCAGGGGGTCGGAGGTTCGAACCCTCTCACTCCGACCATTTTAAATGGTAGGTATAGCTCAGTTGGTTAGAGCATCTGGTTGTGGTTCAGAGGGCCGTGGGTTCGAATCCCATTACTTACCCCATTTTTAATAAAAGCGTTTGTAGCTCAGCTGGATAGAGCAATGCCCTTCTAAGGCATCGGTCACACGTTCGAATCGTGTCAAGCGTACCATTTTTACAAGATTTAAGTTGAACTACCAATCAACTAAATCTTTTTTTTTGTCTTTATTAAAGACAAGCGTGCGGATGTGGTGAAATTGGTAGACACGCCAGACTTAGGATCTGGT
>JBFHGG010000154.1:0-3608 GCA_041583235.1 Halarcobacter sp. | reverse complement strand
CTTACGCTGTTCCCAAGGGTCAGTAAAACCCTTAAATCTTATTGCAGGAACTTTTTCTCCATTTTTTGGAAACATTTTTTCCAATAATGATTTTTTTACAAGTTTCAATTTATCGTACTTACGTTGATGAAGGGTGATAAGGTTGTCAATTCTTTTAAAAGAACTACCTATTTTATTTTGCTCATTTAAAGAGGGGAGTTTGATGGAAGTGCTTTTGATATTCTCTGCGTTAATATTAGTATTTGCTGATTGCTGTATTATTTGTTTCAGCTGATTTTTAAAGAAACCTGATTGATAAAATATTCCAAAAAACTCATTGATAACAAAAGAGTGATCAAATCTAAAATTTATAAGATATGAGCCAAAAATGGCAGGAATATCTTCATATACAATTCCGTAGGTTCCAATATTACCACTTCTAACAATCAAAAAATCTCCAATTTGGGTTCTGAAAGTTTGATAATCTTTATCATTTGCATCAATTTTTGGGGTGCTTTTTAGGACTAATTTATTTCCAGATAAATCAGTACCTCGAAGTAGATAATATTTTTTATCATTATCGTAATTTTCTGTAGTGTAGTACCCTTGTTTATGAAAAGCAGTAATTTCAGATACCTTACGCTGTTCCCAAGAGTCTGTGAATCCACTAAAACGAATTTCAGGTATATTCTCTTTCTTTTTCATTTTATTCATCCTCAAGCAAATCTTTTAGGGCAGCAATTCCCTTCATGTCATATTCAGATCCAACTAGTTCATCAAGCATTGTAGAAAGAGATTGTTCTGTTTCATGAATTTCTTTTTCAATATCTTCATAAGTAATTAAATACTTTTCTGATAATGATTTAACTTTATCTGCAAGTATATTAATAACTTCTTTTGGTAATACTTCTAGTTCAGAACAAAGAGTATCAATCCACTTAAGTTCTAATAAAGCGTAAACTTGTTCATCAGATAAGTTTTCAATAGTTTCTTTTGTAATCTTTTCTAATTCTAAAGTATCTTTCTTTACTAATGCTTTTAGCTTTTTTTCTTCACTTATTAACTTATCAACTTCTAATAGTTTTAACTCTAATGAGTCTTCTTCAAATCTTACCTTTTTCTTTATTTCAGCTCTAACTCGTTTTGCTTCTTTAATTACCATTGAATTAATAAATGCTGTTTTATCATCGTTTAATACAGTAGAATCTTTATCATCTTCTGATAATGATTCAATTGTTTCACCATAAAGGGATGTAATTTCAACTAATCTATCTTCTTTTTCTTTTAAAGCATCAATTTCCTTTTGTAAGAAACATTTTTGAACAAGACTAAATGGAAGCAAATGACCAACCCAACCTTCTTGAACTTCTTGATCCTTACCATTCTTTTTCTTTAATACCATTAATGGATCTACTTTTTTTGCAGCAGAGAAACCTTCAGTTTTAAGTATTTCAAAGTCTATTTCAGTTTTAGTCCATTCATCATCAAAAATTTGATATGCTTCATATTTATTTATTAATTCAAATGATGATAATCTATTAAAAATATCTGCACTAATGATATCTTTTTCTTTAGAAATATTTATATTTTCTAAGTTATCAATTAATTCTCTTTTTAAGAAATCTTTAAAATCATAAAATAATTTAGTAAATTCATTATTAAAATCTTTTACTGCAGAAAATTCAGTTATTTCATTTTTTATATCTTCAATCGATAAACTAAAATATGGACCATCATTCTTTGTAAATAATTTTTCTTTTAATCCAGGAAAAGCTTTCCAATAAGAGTCTAGAGGAGCAAGTTCCTTTTCAGGAATACCCCCAAACATAGAAGCATAAAGATCCCAACTTTCGTTTTCTTCTGAAGAATCTACATATCTAGGAATATTTAAATTATATTCATTCTCTCTAATTTCTTCGCGACTAACTAATCTGGAATATTTGTCCAAATTACTTCGTTGAGTTACAGTATCTACTACTTTTTTTATATCTGAAGCTCTAAGTTTATTATTTTTACCTTCTTTAATGTAATCTTTAGATGCATCAATAATTAATATATCAGTATTAGCTCTTTTTCTTTTTAAAATCATAATAACTGTTGGAATACCTGTTCCAAAGAATAGATTTGCAGGTAATCCAATAATTGTATCAATATGATTCTTCTCAATTAGATTCTTACGGATATTACCTTCTTCACCACCTCTGAATAAAACACCATGGGGTAATACAATAGCCATAATTCCATCTGTTTTTAGATGGAATAAATCATGTAGTAAAAAAGCATAATCTGCTTTAGATTTAGGTGCCAATCCAAATGGAGCATAACGAGGATCGTTTTCCTTATTACTTGCATCCCAGACTTGAGAATATGGTGGATTTGATACAACGGCATCGACACGTAATGGATCATAAGAATCAATTGGGTTACTTTCATCAAAATATGGCCAATCGTCTTCTAAAGTATCACCATTTCTAGTTTTAATATTATTAGGTAATATACCTCTCATAATTAAATTCATACGAGTAAGGTTATAAGTATTCTGCTTTAATTCTTGGGCGAAATATCTAATATTATTATCTTTATCAACATGTTTTGAAATAGATTTACCAATATTAATCAAGAGAGAACCCGATCCACTTGTTGGATCATATATATCAAATGTTTCTCTGTCTTTTAGGTGGTCTGCAATAATTTCAGACATTAACAGAGAAACTTCATGAGGAGTATAGAATTCTCCCGCTTTTTTACCAGCATTTGCAGCAAACATACCTATTAAATATTCATAAATAAATCCAAGAACATCATAATCTTGTTTGCCATCCATAGGAATATCTTTAATCAAATCAATTAAGTTAATAATTGCTTTTGATTGTGCTGCAGCACTCTCACCTAATTTACTCAATCCTGTTTGTAAAGTATCAAAAATGCCGTTGTAAACTTTATCAAAATTTGGATTAATTAAACGACTAAAAGCAGATAAAGCATCCCTTACATTTGAAACATTAAATAATTTACCCTTTTCAATCCAAGTTGAAAATAAATCTTCATAAGATATATAATATCCAATATCTTCAGATACACATACCATGATTTCAGTATTTTTTTCATCAACACTTTTTAAATCATCATGAGTAAAGCCCATATTTAATAAGTACTTCACTTCTTTGTCAGATAAATATTTATAAAAAATAAATCCTAATATATAATCTTTATATTCATTTGGTTCAATTTTGGAACGCATTCTATTTGCAGATTCCCATATTTTATTAGCAAGTTGCTGTTTATTCATTTTTCCATCCATCTATCATTAAAATTTTATGCATCTAAAATTTAAAGTTATTTTATATTTTTTATTAAACATCCTATTAATTTTGGAAACTAATTAATAAATAATTAATTGTATCAAGTTTAACATATAAAAAGACATTTTTGAATAAAATTATATATAAAATAATTAAGGATATTATCAAATTTTGGGTTATTATTTGTACAGAGATTATTTAACAATATAACTGTAAATAAAAACCTATTTCTATATTCTATAATTAAGATGATTAAAGAATTAATTATTTTAATTAGTGCATATAAAATAAGCCCCCTATTTTACTAAGGGAGCTATAATTAACTAT
>JBFHGG010000153.1:0-3662 GCA_041583235.1 Halarcobacter sp. | reverse complement strand
AGAAAAGAATATTTCAAAAGCACTTACACTTTTCCAAGTGATAACTCCAATGAAAGCTGGACCTTTAGGAGTTGAGAATATAAATATGCAAATGCAAACCCTTTTTAATCATACAAAAGGCAAAGGCTATAAAACAAAGCTTTATGAGTATAAAATGACTGATAAAGTAATTCATATAAAAAATGAAAATATGAAAGCTCAAACTATGCAAATGTATAAAACAGGTTCTACAGAATTTTTAGAAAAAAGAGTTTTTAATGGTCAATTAGGCTTAGTTATTAAACTTGATTTTGAAGAAAATCGTTGTATTGTTTTATATCCAAATGATGATATGGTAGTATTTTATGATTTTGATGGCTTAACTTCACTTTTATCTTTAGCTTATTGTTTAACTATTCATAAAACACAAGGAATGGAGTATGAAAATGCATTAATTCCTATGAGTTTTTCTCACTATATAATGCATAATACAAAACTTTTATATACGGCAATTACAAGGGCAAAAGACATGTGTTTTATTGTAGGAGAAGAAGAGGCATTTAAAAGCGCTTGTAAAAGAATTGAAACTACTAAAAGAGAATCTGTAATTAACGATTTATTATCTAAAAATATTTAAAAAAAATATTTAATTTGTCTTTACCTAGTTAAAAGCAATGTTTATGTAATATAACTAAAATTTTTTAGAGGATAATATTTTATGATTACATGGATGCAAAGACACAAAAAGTGGCTTGTTATAACGATTTGGATAAGTACAATAGCATTTGTTGGAGCTGGATTTGTTGGCTGGGGTTCTTACGATTATGGTTCAAAAGGTGGAGCAGTAGCAGTTGTAGGGGATAGAGAAATTTCTGTAAGTGAATATCAAAGAGAATATTCATCACTTTATGAACAATATGCAAGAATATTTGGTACACAATTTAATCAAGAAATGGCAGATAAATTAAAACTAAGAGATGCTGCATATGAATTAGTTATTCAAAAAAATCTTATTTTGTCATTTGCAGATGAATTAGGTTTAGATGTTACAAATGAAGAGATTGTAAAACAATTACTTACTATTCCTGGCTTTATTAAAGATGGAAAATTTGATAAAGAGACTTATATAACTGTTTTAAATCAAAATAGAACAAATCCTACTGAGTTTGAAGCAACATTAAAAAGAGATCTTTTATTACAAAAAATTGAATCAATTTTCAAAATAGAAGCTAGTAAAAGTGAATTAGAAAACTTAAATAAACTTCTTTTCTCAGAAGATGATATTTCAATAGAAATTTTAAATTCTAAAGATCTTGTACTTGATATTAAAGATGAAGATGTTAAAAAGTATTGGGAAGCGAATAAACACAATTATAATTCTGAACCAGCTTTTGAATTAGAGACTCAAGAAGTTCCTTTATTATCAAAAACATTTACAGAAGAAGAGATTGCTGATAATTATAGTCAATTTAAAATTGATTATAAAAAAGATGATGGAAAAATTAAATCTTTAGAAGAAGCAAGAGATGATATTATCTTAGCTTTAAATGAAAAAGCAACAAAAAAAGAAGCACTTAAAAAATATCTTAAACTAAAAAAAGGTGAAGAGACATTTGCAAGTAAAGCAACAATTTTCCAATCAAAATTATCTTATGGAAATGAAAATAACAAGGAAATTGCAAGTTCAATTCCTGGAGATATTCTTAAACCATTTTTAGTTGATGATAAATATCTTATTGTAAAAGTTGTAAATAAAATTACACCAAAAGTTTTAACATATGAAAAAGCTAAACCTGTAGCTTATCTTGATTATGAAAAAGTAGCACGTGGTTTACAAATTGAAAAAGAAGCTACAAAAGCCTTAGAAAACTTTAATGGTGTTAATCTTGGATATGTTTCAAGAGATTCCTTTGATAAAATAAAAGGTCTTTCACAAGAAGAAGCTCTTACTTTCTTAAATACACTTTTTTCTTCTACTGAAAAAGAGGGTAAGATAACTATTGGTGATAAAATTGTATTATATAAAATCAATAATACAAAATTAGCTAAATATGATGATAAAAAAGAAGAAGCAGTAAAAACGACAATTAATAATTTACTAAATCAAGAATTAATGACAAACTTTGTAAAAAATTTAGAAAAAAGATATGAAGTTCAATCTTCATTACCTTCTGAGGAGTAATAGTTGAATAAAACTCTTTTAGCAATTGATATTGGCTCTTTTAATATTACAGCTGTAATTGCTCGTAATAATTTAGACTATAAAATCAATATTCTAGGAACGGGTTCGTATAAAAGTGATGGTATTAATAAAGGAGTTATCTCAAATATTGAGGTAGCTTCAAAATGCATAAAAGAGGCTGTTTTACTTGCAAAAAGAAATACAACTGAACAAATAGATTCAACTGTTGTTTCAATTTCAGGAGCATATACAAAAGGAATTAGAAGTTCAGGAAGTGTAAATATACCAAATGGATTAATTACAGAAAATGAGATTAATCAGGTATTACAAATGGCTTTATATAATGCAACTATAATTCCTGAATATGAAGTTGTTCATGTAATCCCAATTTTCTTTAAAATTGATGATTCAGCAGATGTTGAAAATCCTTTAAATATGAATGGTTCTAGACTTGAAGTTTCAGTTTATGTGGTAACTGCTAAAAGAACATCTTTAACTAATATTAAATCTGCTCTAAAGATAGCTGGAATCTCTGTTAATAATTTTGTTTTAGATGGCTATGCAACAGCTATATCTATTTTAGATGAACAACAAAAAAAGTTTGGGGCTACAGTTATCAATATTGGAGCAACTACTACTGAGTATGTTTGTTACAAAGGAACTTCATTAATTTATGATGGCTTTATTCCTATTGGTTCAAATCATATTACAAATGATTTATCTGTTATGTTACATACACCTCCTATTGCTGCAGAAAAAATAAAAACAGAATATGGAGATTTACTTAAAACAAGTGAAGAAATAGCAAGTAAAAAAATTAGAACTCCAAGAATAGGAGATGAAAAGAACTCTTCAGAAGTTTCATTAGAACATGTTCAAACAATTATTCATGCTAGAGTTGAAGAGGTTTTAGTATTAATAAGAAACAATCTTAAGAAGAGTGGGATTCACGAAAATTTGGGAACAGGAATTGTTATAACTGGTGGTATGAGCAAAATTATAGGGATGAAAGAGTTAGCAACTCTAGTCTTTGATAATTTACCTGTAAAAATATCAAATCCAATTAATATAAAAAATGGATATATGAGTTTTGAAGATGAAAAAATGGCAACAATAGTTGGTCTATTATTGTACTCTTTAGAACCTAATAGAAATTTTGAATTAGATTCAAATAAAAATCTTATTAAAAAAAGAAAAATAGAAGGACGAGTTGAAAAAGTAGATGAAGCTATTTCAATTGAAGAACCAAGAGAAAATTTTGTTCAACAAGCAAAAGAACAAAAATTAAATCATGCTGAACAAACAATTAAGGGTGAGCCTAATACAACAATATTACCTACAATTTCGAAAGATAAAAAAGGTAAAGGAATGTCAAAATTCTGGAACGTTATTACGGAGTGGTTTTAATGAATGATAATTTATTTAAGGTGGATGATATAAAAGTAGAAATGCCAAATCAAACGCTATCTGACAATGTAGCTAAAATATCAGTAATAGGTGT
>JBFHGG010000152.1:0-3766 GCA_041583235.1 Halarcobacter sp. | reverse complement strand
CAAGAGTATTTCAGGTATTATTCGTACGCAATTTATTATGCCATACGAAAAAGATAAAATTTACATAGTATCTATTTGTTTTGGAGCTTTTGTCAATATGCTAGTAAATTATTTTCTTATTCCTACATATGCTGGAATTGGAGCAATTATTGGTACTTTACTTGCCGAAGGAGTTGTTTTTTTAGTGCAATTTATTAAAACACGGAAATATATTCCTTTTAAAGTCTATTTAGTTGATGAATTTGTTTTTTGCGTATTTGGATTTTTTATGTATTTATTAATAATTCAGTTTCCTAAAAATATATATAATTCAAGCATTACTCTTTCAATAAAATTTCTTGTAGGCTCATTATTTTATTTAGTATTAATTTTTATTTATATTGTAAAATTTAAGAAAGATAATATTATTGTAAATAAGGTTTTAAAGAAATTTCATATTAAAGTTAGTTGATATACTATTAATATTGTTATTGCTTAGTATTTCTGTCAAATAATTGCTTACAACATTGTCATATTACTGATTACTTATTTTGTCCAAATATTTTTAAGTAATCAAAGGTTTTTAAAACATCCTGGTTAATGCCAGGATGTTATTTTCTAAATTCTTTATTTATTTCAATTTTAGTGTTTTATTATACATCTTCTTAGATATATTTAATTGCTCTAATAAATATTTTTCATCATTGTTTTTATTTGAATTATTATCCAACGTTTTAGATATCGCATTACATTTACATCTATTAACAATCGAATTGGATAGAAATTCTTCATATTTAATTAGTAGATTTTGCATGGTTTCTGAAAGTAATTCGGCCTTTGTAAGTCTATCTACTGCATTCTCGTACACTTCTGATATTATTAATTGAGTTTCCATATTTTCCCTTCTATAATAGTTCCAATTCAAATACATTCTTTACTAATGGTGCTTTTATCAATCTTTCTTTAGTTGCAGCAGCACTAATAAGTGCTTGATAACATATATTATTAATCGCTCTAGGCCTTCCATCTGTAACTTTAAAGATATAATCAATAGCTTCTATTGAGAATATATCCGTTTTACATTCAACGACATTTAAATGAGTCTTTATATATTCCCCAGTCTCATATCTATCTAAATTTTTCAATTTGCAAACCATATTTATTCTTTGTCTAACTGCAGTATAATTAGGTCTGTAGAGTTTTTCCTTTAATTCTGGTTGACCAGATAGAATTAAAGCCATTGGAGAGTAACTATCCATTTTGTAATTTAATAGAAATCTCACTTCTTCGATTGTTCTTTTTGATAATAAGTGAGCCTCGTCAATTACGGTCACAACTTTTTTCTTCTTGCTAGTTTTTAGAAATTCTAGTTGTTGATGAAGCATAGCTTTGCTATCTCCTCGATAGTACCTAGTATTAATACCTAATTGTTCTAACATGTTTCTATAAATCATCGAAGCCGATAGCTCACTATCACTTAGATAGAAGAACTCAAATTTACTTTCATCTAATTTATTCTTTAAACATCTAAGCAATGTTGTTTTTCCAGATCCACATTCTGCAGTAAATACTACGAATTTTTGTTCTTCTGCTGCAAATTCTAACCTACTTAGAACTTCTTTATGAGATTCTGTAAGTAATAATGAATTTACGTCTATATCATTTGAAAAAGGAATTTTTTTTATATTGTAATATTTCTTTATATCAATCATCTAATTATCCTCTTCTACATCAAATAGAGAATATGCAAAGTTTTTATTATCATTCTTAATTGCTTCTAATTCATTTCTCCTAGCTGCTTTTTCGGCTAAATTCTTATCAAACTCAGGATTATCAATCGAATAACTATTTCTAACACCTTCAAGTAATGAAGACTTAATTGCAAATTTAGGATTTCTATTTTCTGAAACTCTTTTGCTTTCTTTTCTTACAAAAGAACCAATAATTAAAGGTTTTGCTATTATGTCTTCATATCCAACTTTTCTTACAGTTATGTTTTCCATGTCGTGAGAATCAAATATTACCTCTACCTCAAATCCGATTAAATTAGGATTTTTAATATCATATTTAAGTCCTTTTACAGAAATAGTACAATCATTAGCTACTGTTCTAAATGTTCTTGTAGAGAAAGCATCTTTTAATACTTCATTAGAAATAAATCTTAAGGCTCTTTTATCATTAGTAAATGATGATATAGGTGTACCTTCTTTTAATCCTG
The DNA here is from genome assembly GCA_041583235.1 of Halarcobacter sp. Lineage (GTDB taxonomy): Bacteria > Campylobacterota > Campylobacteria > Campylobacterales > Arcobacteraceae > Halarcobacter. The sequence continues at coordinate 1,569 of JBFHGG010000152.1, read as the reverse complement.
CATGTGTAATTCCATTATAATATTCTTTAATCCAAGCATCATAATTGAGATTTAATTCCTCTAGTGATTGATATTTTTCTATAGCAGCTTCAGAAATAAACTTATTCAAATAATTATTGAAAACTTCGATAAGACCCTTTGTTTGGGGTGAATAAGGTTTTGCATGGATTTTTTTAATATTACATTTTGCACAAATAACTTCTAATTTCTTACTAACAAAGGGTTTACCGTTGTCTAATAAAATACTTGAAGGTACACCATACTGCATAATTACTCTTTTTAGAGAATCTTCTACTTCATAAAATGTTTGGCGAGAATAGAATTTACCATCTAACATCATTCTAGAACTATTATCTATCCATCCAATAAAATAGGTTTGGACCATTTTATTGCCTTTTCCTATTGGTAAATATGAAGCATATTTAAAATCACTTTGTAATTGTTCCATTCTATGAGATTTTCGATATCTTCTAGTGGCAACCCCTGAATTTTTTGTATAATTAGATATTTGTCTTTTTGAAAAACCAGAATTTTGAAAATAGCGTTGCAAAGTTGGCCTTTTTACACTTCCTTTTGGGACTAGTCCTGAAGTTTCAAGAATAAAAATTATATCCTTGATACTTCTTTGAGGGTTTTCCCGTCTTGCATCTATAGCATATTTTAACACTTCTGGAGTTATTACTTGAGAATCTTTCTTTATTTTTGATTTTGGTTTTAATCCATTGAAACCTTCTCTTTTATAATTTTCGTAGTATCTTTTCAACGTACGAACACTGGGCCCTCCATTAAAGCTTTTGGCTTTGATGAGGGATAATCGATCTTTATCTGTTAATGTTTCATCAATAAAAGATGATATTAGATTAAATCGTTCAGTTGCAACTAATTCTTGTTTAGACAATTCGTTTTGAATCATATTTTAAGCCTCCTAAGGTAAAAATTAGCCTTAGGATAACTCCAAAAAAATGAGGCAGCAATTTAAACTTATCGGTATCCTTTAACTTTAAAAAGGTTTGCTAGGTAACATATTTTGCTGAATGTTTTGCCACTTTTTATGTCGTTCTTATAAGATGATGAAAAATAATACTCCTGATATTCTGACTTATGGAATATGAAAAGATAAGTATCTAAGAATTGGTATTTATTGTAATTAAACCATAATTTCCAATTATATATAGATGACCTAGAACAGTCACTTAGATCAAAGTGAAAGGTGTCAAAGATATAATTTCTAATGATATTAGCTGGATATTGCTTATAAGGAATCATTATATCTGATAAAACAGTATTATAAGAAACTGAATTATAACAATTGCAACAGTAAATAGGGACTTTGAATCCAATCTTTTCTGTTTTAGATATTTTTAAATATCTTTCACGATAGGCATTAATCTTCATTACTTTTCCACATTTAGGACATTTTACTTTATATTTTTCATCAACAGTTATAAACGAAAATTATCTTTTATTAGCTTGCAAGATAGATATGACGATGATAGTATTATAACCATGTTATTGTGAAGTGAAATCTTAAATATTTTCGTAGACTATTAAGATTTCACTTTTTTATCT
>JBFHGG010000151.1:0-3786 GCA_041583235.1 Halarcobacter sp. | reverse complement strand
TTTGAGTGGTCTGCATGGAGCCTTGGGATTAGTTTATATTTTCTATGATTTGGTTCTATTGAAGGGTTATAAGGTGGATTATGGTCTATATCATACAATGGCCATTGCTCTTTTGGTATATTGTTTTTCTTTAATATTTCAACTCTTATTTTTCTCCATGAGTTCCCATATCCTCGTCTTGAACTTGATTTTCTAGTATCTTTTGGTCTTGGTTGTCTAATGATATTTCTTTCATCAGTTTTTCCTGTCATGGGATTAAAAACATTTCTTGTTAATTTCAATTTAAACTCCTTAAACTATATCAAAAGTAGTGTATCCATCAGGTGCTGTTCCACCTGATTCAATTAGTTTCTTTAATGATGATACATAACGAATTCCAAACTCATTACAACAATCAGTAAAAGAACTGTAAACAAAACTTCCTGTTCGCTCATAAGCAATAACCTTTGCATTTGTATTAATTATTACATTGTTTTCTTTACTCATAGAGAATGGACTTGTAAGGATGGAATAACATTCTATTTCATCTACTTTGATATTAATTTTTTGTTCTTTTTTAGTTGGTTTGATTAATTTGTAATCATTTGATAAATCAATTACTAAAACACCAAAAGGCGCTTTTATTTCACTATCTACTGATGGATAAATCCATTTATATATCATTTATAATCCTTGTTGTTTTTATAATTGTTGTAATATGTTAATTATTGATCCAATGAAGGTTCCAATAACTGGAAAAGAAAGTAAATAATTACTAATCCTAATTAGAATTGGTAAATTACCTTCAACTGGTGCTGTATAAAATATAACTAAGTCTTGAACTAGATATGTTAAAATACTCAGGGCACTTGCTATTAATAGAATATATAAGCATGCTACAAGAATTGTTTTGATCATCTTTATCATAAAAACACCCCTGCATTGATTTTAAATAAGCACACTAATGAGCCTGTTATACAGAAAAGCTCTATGAAGATATCTTCTGTATGAAAGTCAGTAGAATGGTGTTTTTTAAGTTTAAAAAGCTTTATTAAAGACGATATAATAAAACATAAACCTAATATGTCTATTGAAATAACTGTCTTTATCATAATAAGAATTCTCCAGCTAAATTAAATAGCCAACTCAGTAAAAGAGCAATGGTTATAATATTCATTACAAGCCCAAATACTGGCTTAAATTTATGGTTTTTATTATTAGTTAATTCTTTAATATTTCTTACTATGAGATATATCATTAGTAAAAATGAAATTAAACCTATAGTAAGGAGCATGTTGATTGTTGTCATTATTTAACCTCTTTTATATATTCTTTAGTCACTCTTTGTTTTATTAATTTCATATTTTCTCCTTATCTTACTCATATTCTCTCCTCACCACTAATTGAACTAATTACTGTAGGCAAGGACTCGAACCTTGCCGTAAGCCTGGATACTTAGCTGTTACAATAATTAATAAACTTGCAAAAAACCTTGTTGTTTATTGTCAAAAATTTCATTCAGTTCCTTAATCATTTTTTTAGAATTAGTGAAGTTTTTAGTAATATAACTTTCTCCAAAGCTTTTAATAGCGATAAATAATTCTTCAAGTGAATCATATTCAATATTAATATTAAGAGGATCTTCAAATATCCTATAATTATTAGACACATGATATTGAAAACTAAATTTATCACTCTTCCTATTTTTTGAAAAATCTATATGAAGCGTTGTTGGTCCTATTGAATTTGCATCATAATTCTTAGACTTCTTTTTAGAAAAGCCATCTATTGTTGTATGATAAGTATTATTAAAATCATATTTACCTAAATCTAAATTTAATGACTCTATTTTTTCAAAACTAGGTTTCTGCATAATCAACCTCTCTAATCATAGTTTGGCAGTAATAAGCTTTATTGCCATGGAATATAGTTTTAATATTTTTTTGCATTTTCCATCCCTTCTTTAAATATTTATCTCGTTCCTTTCTTAGCCTGTATTTACTAACGTCTTGAATCACAAACTTTTCCATCTATTATTATCTTTCCCCAAATTCAATTTCTTCCATACTCCAGCCATCTAAATATCTTTTAGCATCAATTTCTGTTTTAAAGTCTTCACAAAAACAGTCACCATTTGTATTATCACAAACAGAATAACCACTATTTTCATTCATATAGTAAAATGAATCAAAAGACATTTCTTTTTCGCTTCCTGGGTGTTTGTCAAATAAATAACACCACATAGATATATAATCTTTGGCAGCTCTTAAAGCTATTCTATTTTCGTTAAATTTCAAGCTGTCATTTAAAGGATTAAAAAAAACTAATTTTATAGTAAACTGGATGTTTTTCATCAGGAGCATTAAATATTAAATTATCATGGTTTTTTATAAAGTAGGTTTTAGCATTAACCTTTGGGAACGAAGCATGCAATGGTTTTATCCAAATATGCTTATCAATAAAATATTCTCTGATATCTCGTATTAATGAATTTATTCTAGCTTTTTCTGTAGTTGTTATAGTAAATTTACTAACCAAAGCTCTTTCTTTAACATCATATTCTTCTACTAATAATTTAACATAATCAGGACCAATTACTTTACTCATCTTTTTGTGCTCTCCATTCTTTATTTTTATAACCAGAACTGTAATTAACATGTCCATCTGAATGTTCTTCATATAAATTGATACATGCAAAGTCTTTTTGGCTAATGAAACCATTTTTTCTACAGTAAGCATCATCTGAACCCCAAACGCTAAAACAATGCTTACAATTCTTACACATATGGCCTTTATCAAGACCATATGGTTTAAAGAAATCATCTAGAGCTCTTTTCATTTAAGTATTTTCTTTTGGTTGTGGTTAAGGTCTCTAAATTCAATATGATTAGCCTCGATGAATACAGTTTTATTATTTTTTAATATTCCTTTAAGTCTAACTACATTGCCAATATTTAAATATTCAAAACAGAGGTCTTTAGAATATCCAACTAAATGAATTTCAAATATGTGTTTCTCATATTCATATTCTTTTATTTCAGAATTGTAGGTAGGAATTTCATTAACTATATTAAATGAACAAAAATTATTCTTAACTACAGGCTTAGTATTTAAAACACCTTCTAACACTACTGAATTTAAATTATTCCACTGACTCATAATTGCATCCCTCCAATTTTTTATAAATACTCTTATTGTGATCTACACAAACTACTTCAAAATGCCCCAAAGCTCTTTCTTGACGTAGCTGGCGAAGAATTGATGCAGTATACATGTAGCATGGTTCTTCAGTTCTTCTCTCAATTTCTTTTCTTATCTTTTCCGCAAAAGAGAACATATGAAATTCTTTATTAGCTGGTACCTTTTTTAATTCTTCTCTTAATATTTCTGCCATTGTTACTCTCATTTTCAACCTCCTAAAATGGTAATTCTTTAATTGCTTTCATGCGATAAGATTCATTAGTTTGAATTTCAATAACTCTAGTTGATAGTGAATAAATTCTTTCTATGACTTTTTTAGAATAACCAACTTTAAATAAACTTGAGATACTTAGATTTGAAGTGAAGAGTGTAGATTTTAAGTTTTTCTCTCTAGAAGTAATAATCTCATTTGTTTTTTCAGCAACAAAAGTTTCATCAAAACTAGCTTTATTCATTCTTTCACTACCAATATCATCGATTACTAAAAAATCAACATTTTTTAAAAAAGAAAGTTTTAATTCATTTTTAAAAATTTTATCAGCGACTTCAGTTAAATTGGTTAAATAAATAGTATAGCCTTGTCTTGCCAATTCTTTTAAAATACAA
>JBFHGG010000150.1:0-3911 GCA_041583235.1 Halarcobacter sp. | reverse complement strand
AGAGTAAAAACTATTCCCATTTTTGTTCCCAAAACTTTGAATAGTCTATGCCCTCAACCTCTTGGATTGTTGAACATTCTCCATTAGGTACAGGTTGTTGAACTTGTTTTAATAACTCATTTTTTGTCCTATTTTCTGTTGACAGATCAGTATTATAAATAGAGTAATTTTCATTTTATTACTTATTAGCCATATATTTCAAAACATTCTTAATTTCTTTATTTGAGATAGTGATTTTTTGATTCTTATATAGTTTACTTTCTAGCTTTTCTATTAGTAAATCTATATTATTTGATTCTCCTTTATATGCAAAAAGTTTTTGTAACAATAGCTTATGGTTTTTAGGATTAACTATTTTTTTAGAAAAGTTTTTCTTCTTAATCATTTGTAATATTAGAATCGAAATTATACCTAATAAAAAACCTATCAATAGATTTAGACTATACATTTGAGATCCTTTTTTTGTATCAGTTTTGAATTCTTCTTTTCCACCTCTAATTGAGTTTTTAATGATTGGATTCTTTACTTCAATAGATATTGGCTTACTTTTAATAGTTTGAATACTTTTTGTTTGGAGATTATAAAAACTTAGTTTAAAAGGTGGGATTATAAAGTCTCCTTGAGCATTCCCAATATAGAATTTTTGAGTGAATGAACCTTCCATCGTGTCATTTTGTGGATATATTTGTATTATTGGATCACTAGTAGTACTAGTAGCATTATTAAGATTTAATAAAAAAGGTTCAATATCATTAAAATTACCTTTACCTTTTACCTTTACAAATACCTGAACCATCTCATTTCCTTCTATCACTGTTTTATCAACAATAGTATTAATAGAAAAGTTACCAACTATGTCTGTTTCAACTGGCATTGGATTTATAGTTAATTTAAATGGTTTAGATGTAAAAGTCCTTTTGTAGTTAGAGAAGTTTACCTTTTCTCCAAAACTGCTAGCTTCTTCAATTGCTTCAAATTTACTTTTTCCAATTTCTATATTTCCTGTGGTTTTTGCTGTAAGGAAATAATCTATACCAAGTACTTTATAATCACCTTCTCTAAATGCAGGAATATAACGGATTCCTTCCAACCAAAACTCTGAAAAGTCAGGTTTTGTAAATTTAGAGTCTTTTAATATAATCTTATCTTTGTATTTAAATCGTAAACTAAATTTAATTATTTCATTTTTTATAGGTGAATTATTATTTGCAAAAGTTTCAAATATAAATGGTTTATTTGGATTTTCTTGAACTGTAATATTAACTGAATTCGTGCTTTCCTTTTTACCGTTAACCCTAAATTCTAATGGTGGTATAGTCATTGATTTTTTTGGATAAAAAGTTATTTCATAATATATATCTTTAATCTTCTTCCCATTGATAATATTAGTTTCAAAATGACCATCATGATCAACTACTGATAAACCTGCAATTTTATATATTCTTTTTAAGTGAATATTTTCTCCTTTAATGTGAATAACTAAAGTTGCTTTTTCTCCTTCTAAAATTGTCTTGTTTTTCAAATAGGCTTCAGCTCCAAAAAGATTAACTGCAAAATAAATAAACAAAAAACTACCAATAAATTTCATTATTATTTTCCTTCTGTTTATTTTTTATTAACATTCTTGGTTTTGTTTTTGGTTTGATACTTTTAAGTATTTTTTCCCATTTTTTTATTTCTTTAGCATCCATAGGTTTTGCACTTTTAGATTGTGAACCTTTATTGATTTCTTTACTATGTTTTGTATCTTTTTGTTTTTGATTACCTGATTTTTTTTCTTTTTTCTTTTTTTCTTTTTTCTTTTCTTTTTCTTTTTTCTTATTGTTTTGTGAAGATGATTTTTTTTCCATTTTCTTTAAATACTCTAAATTAAATTTTGTAGCTTTTGCCTTTCTTATCTTTAGTGCTTTTTCATAAGCTTTGATAGCTTCTTCTATTTGACCTAATTTATTAAAGGCATTGCCTAGATTATGAAGACGTTCATACTCTATTGTTTTGTTAATAGTATTAATATTTTTGTATAATTGAATTGCTTTATCAAAGTTATTATTTCTATAATAGCTATTAGCAAGATTATATTGACTTACTGCATTGTTTTTAGAAGCATTTACTTTTTCAAAATATTCTAGTGCTTTTTTATGTTTTGCACTATTATAAAGTGACTCTGATTTAATTATATTCCAAAAATCAAATGTGTTACTATGCAGATTTTGGGGAGATATAAAACCTAAAAGTATTAATGGTAATAGCTTAGAAAATCTTTTTATATCTAGAGTATTAACTATAAAAAATAAAACTACTATTGCTATAATTAGTGGGTAATAAAAAAGTTCTTTAGCATAATTTTTTTGTATACGTAGAGTTTCTTCTTTGTGTGCTTTAATACTTATTTGTTCACATAGCCAATTTAAATCAGAATAACTACCATTTGATATGACAAAAACTCCTTCTGTTTGATTAGAAAGTTCTTTAAGTTCATCTGCACGTTTTGTTATAACATTCTTTCCCTCTTTATCAACAATAATGTTTCCCTCTTTTTCTTTAATAGTTGAACCTATTTTTGTCCCCACAAGTAATAAGTGTACTCTTAAGTTATGTTCTTTTGCTTTTTTAATGGCTTTTTGTATACCTAGTCCATCTGCTCCATCTGTAACTATTAGAACATCTTTATTAACTCTTTTAAAAGGAACATATAGTTTTTCAGCTCCCATCATCACAGCTTCAATAGAACTTCCTTGAGTACTCATAGAGTTTTGATCCAGGTTTTCAAGTAAAAAACTCAATGTTTCTTTATCTTCTGTAAAAGGGGCAACCATAAAAACATCTTTTGAAAAAGCACTAAGTGAAATTCTAAAATTTGGCATTTTTTTAAATATTTTAGCAATTGCATTTTTTGAAAAATCAAGACGATTAGGACTTATATCCGAAGCAAGCATTGATTTTGAAATATCAAGATTTATAGAAAGCATACCCATGGGCATTTTTTGCCCTTCTTTTTTATTTTCTGTTAATATTACTGGTCTTGCTAAGGATATACTAATAAGTGCAAATAACAAGAGCCATAGATAAGGAGTATATTTATAAGAAGATTTACTACTTGATGTACTCAATCTTTGTCTTACCTCTTCAGAAAATATAGATTTTCTTTGCGAGTATTTCAAATAGCTCCAGAATAAAAGAGGAATAAAAAAAAGAAATAAGAAGTATGGGTAATAAAAAATCATCTAAATTCCTTTAGTGAATAAGCCATGTAAGCAAGAAGTGTAAAAAATGCTATTAGAAGTGGATATATAAAAAGATAATGAATAGATGCTTCTGCAGTAGAACGTTGTAAACTTCGTTCAAGTTTATCTATTTGTTTATAAACTTTTTTAAGATCATTAGTATTATTTGCTGTAAAATATTTGCCATTACTAATAAGTGCAATTTTATTTAATACTGCTGCATCATAGTCTCCATCTCTTCCGATACCGATTGTATATACTTTTATTTTCTGTGATTCTAATGCTTTTAATACAGTGAAGAGATCTATTTTTCCAACTGTATTATATCCATCAGTGAGTAAAATTGCGACTTTTTCTTTTGCACTATTTTTTTTAAGAAGATTAGCTCCTAGAAATAGTGCATCATACATAGCAGTAGCTGAACCAGCAATGCCTTCTTCTAAATTCTTCAAAATATCAGAAACTGTTTTTTTATCATAAGTTAAAGGTGTTGCCACATAAGCAAAGTCACCAAATACAATAACTCCTAAATTGCTGTTTTCTTGTTTAAGAGCAAAATCAGATGCTATTTGTTTTGCAATTTTAAATTTACTACCTTTTAAATTACTAGTATTAGTATTTTCAACTCCTCCATTCATTGAGTCACTAACGTCAATCATCATCATAATAGTGTGAGATAAATGCAGT
>JBFHGG010000149.1:0-3926 GCA_041583235.1 Halarcobacter sp. | reverse complement strand
ATAATTGGTTCTTCTGTTTGGATAAAAGAAGACATTCCTTCCTCTACTAGAGTATTAATCCAAGAACCAAAAACTAATCATAGAGAAATTAAGTAAATCAATGTGTATTACTAATAACTAAACATCTATAAAAAAGAGCGTACCAAACGCTCTTTTTTATTTAGTTTTTATTGATTATTTTAAATAAACAACCTCTTGTAGTCTTCAATTATATTGTTGCCTGCATCAATAAAAATCATGGCAAATTGACGCTTTGAACCAGTATTAAAACGTAGTTTATCTTTAACTGTGCCATTAGCTATCCAATCCCATTTACTTTCAGCAGGGGATATTACTCGTATGAAGAAAAGTCTTTTATCTGCAACGGATTTAATGCTCCTTATCTCTTTACCGCTAACTGCAACAGTTGTTATTTTTGGTAAAAATATAATAAAACTTTTTGGGATAACTACTCTATATGCAGAGATTGGAGCAAGATTGTTTAATATTCTTGGTTATTTTTATATCGTATTTGAATTTGCAATTTTTTTTAAAAGATATATTGAAGGCATAGGGAAAGTTCGCTTTAATAGTGCAAACAACACCCTTTCCCTATTAGTAAGAATTGTACTATCATATATATTAATGGTTAGATTTAATAATATAGGTATTACTTATGCTGAAGCCATCTCATTGTTTTATATACTATTAATGTGTGCTGGTATGCTTGTTTATTTACATAAAATAGATGATAAAATTATATAAAAAAAGACCAATAATAGTAGATTGTTTTTTTGATAAAATAGGTCTTTTATTTATTTTGATTCCTTAACTCGTCCAAACCTTCAAAGAATAACCAGCCATTACTAGATGCTCCAGTAATCAATTCAGCGACACCAGAAGGGCTCTTACATAAAATGTCTTGCTTAGCTACTAGTTTTTCTCCATTCTTTTGAATCTTATTTTGCATAATTAAAGTATCAATTCTCTTAGTTATTGATTTATTATACGATTTATCAATTCTTCTTATTATACTACTTTCTGCTAAATAAAATTTTCCATCTGAAATAATTAAAGTAGCGATATGTTTGTAGGTCTTGCTGCTTGGGTAAAATTTATTTTGAATTATTTCCTTTTTATTAATTTTTTTATTAATACCTTCAATAGAAAGTAAAAATATTATTTGTTCAACATAAGAATCTAAAACAGGTTGATCATAAATACTAATATTGGGCTTTTTTATCCGTAAATCTTTATTATCTAAAACATAGTCACTTTCTTTAAAAATTTGGATGAACTTCCATTCTAAATAATCTATAGTCATTTTATCAAAACTATTATTTTCTGTAATAAACATGATTCCAGTAGACCAGAACTTTTTATTTAGGACATGATTTTCAATTCTTTTAATTCCATTTTCAGATTGCCCTATATACAAACTATCCAAATTATTTTCATTATCATTACTAATAAGAAAATAAATTGCATAATTATCACAATAATCTAACCTTTTTATATTGGAAACGGTACTCCTAGTAAACATAAAGGCTCTTACTTGACTAGATTTATCTTGATAGATTTTTAGTTTTGAAGCTAACTTATTCTCTGGATATAAATAGGTAATAGTTTTTGGCATTTTTCAATCCTTTTCAAATTTAGTTTGAGTGCATTTCTATTTATTTGCTGTTTTTATGAAATCTATAAGTTGATTAATCTTACTGTTTAAATCATAAACTTCATAATTAGGTCTTGGATTTTCATTTATATATAGTTTTGCAAATTTAACTTTATCATGACTTTTTCCATCTTCATTTTTTAATATATTATTATATTTTCCAATATTTTTTTTATTATTATTTGGCCAATTCTCAGGAATAATTGATTTTACTTTTTCTAGATCAAGATAGTTTTCAATTTCACGACCTTCTGTAAGCCAATAAGAATCCTTAAATTCTTCTATAATTCTAGTTTTAGTTTCATTTATTTTATCAGTTTCTGTAGATTTGTCACTATCCATAATAATAAATGAGAATTGATTTATTTTTAATAATGAAATTTTATCAGAAAGATTATCTATATCCGTTGATCCATCAAGATGTGATAATAATCGTCCACCATAAAACATTATTGTATAATGGATTCCTTCTATTAAATCAGGAGACTTTCCATGAATCCAATAATTCAAATACAACCTATCGGAGGGTCCTTCTACCCATAAGATACAATTGGACTGAAATATATCAGAAGCTTTATATCCCAATTCTTTAACTAATTCAAATTTAGACTTTTCAGATATAATATTTACAATCTCTGTTTCACCATTTTTATTCATAGAAGCCTTAAAAATACTAGACTCTGCTGTTGCATCAATAAGATGAGCAGAATGTGTTGTAATAACATATTGGCAATCTGTTTTTTCATATAGATAATTGATTAGATTTTTTTGCAATCTAGGATGCATATGCAATTCAGGTTCATCAATACAAATAAGAGAACAGGGAAACATAGACGTTATAAAAGCTAAGTATATTATTTCATGTATACCAGTTCCTAATTGGGATAATTCATAACGTTTCCCATCTGCTTTTCGTAATTGCAAAGTATCTTTACTATCTGGAACAATTAATTGAATTTTTTGATTTTCTAACACTTCTTTTAAAAAGGTTTGAATTTTATCAAAGGTCTCAATACTTTTATCATCGTCAACTCTAGGATTTTGTAAATAAGCCAATTTTGAGATAATATCTTGGCCGAGCCCTTCTATAGTTGTACTTTCAACTTTGTTAAATAATTCTCTAATTGCTGGGACTAAATTAATTACTAAATCTTTATCATTTGATATTTTTTGATTATAAAAGCATTTTAAAATATCTATTAATCTTTTTTTAGAATATTTTTCACCTCCACTATATAGAATCCCTGAAGAATTTATTTGATTTAATATATCAACATAATGTAGTGTAGTTTTTGGACATTCAAGTTCTGACAATTCAATTTCTTCTTTTATTGAATCCCAAAATATTTTATTTGATTCATCAAAATAAAAAATAATACTTTCTATAAATTTTATTAATTCATTAGATTTATCGATAGTTTCTAATTGAGTTTCAATAGGTTCTGCTTTTATAGGATAAAAATTTTTTTTTCTATTGATGTGTCATATTTATGATAATCGGTATTTATATACTTGTTTGAAGTTTTTAAATATTGAGATAAAAATAAAGTAATATTAGATTTACCTGAATTATTTTTACCAATAATTAAATTAAGTTTTTTTAAAGGGTATAATAAAATAGGTTTTTCTCCAATACTTCTAAACCCAGAAAACCCAATACCTTTTAAATATATATTTTGATTATTTTCATTTAAATTCAAAAAATGTCCTCGCCACTGTATGTTATATTTATACTAATTTTTTTCTTATTAAGAATAACATATAATTAGACAGTTAACTACAAATTTATCTAACTACCATAGAACAAAAGAAATTTGAGAAATTTTTAGATATTATTTATGAAATAAATTCAATTAATAGATTTGTATTAGTACTAACAAATAAGTAAAACTGTAGATTAACTATCATAAAAACAATTTAAGCTATCTACTAGATATTTCATATCTTCCTTATTATATCTCTGATCTAGTTGAACAGAAAGGATATGATTATAAATATATTTGGCATTAGGAAAATCATCTAATATTTTTTCTAAAATAGGAGGAATGGGCCAATATGTCGTTGAAGAAATGCCTTTCTTCAATAGATATTGTTTTAGTTTTTCTCTATCTTTTACATACAAGCTAAAATGACTTGGACAATCATTTTCTTCTAAATTAAAATTAAAAACAGGGTCAAAGAATGAAGATTTATTTAGTTCGTGCACTATTAATTTATAATTTTCTATTCTTTTATTTTTCATATTTTTAAAATCAAAACTATTTAAAATATT
>JBFHGG010000148.1:0-3946 GCA_041583235.1 Halarcobacter sp. | reverse complement strand
TTATAATACTATTATTATTAGTATTTTATTTTTGTTTTTTATAGTTTAAAATAACTAAATAATTTACTTTATATTTTATAAGTAGAAGGAGTGTTGTATGGAATCTGTTAAAGTTCAAGCTATCAAATGTATTCAAAATGAAAAAACTTTTTACATTGCTGTGTTAGATAGTAGAAATTTAAAAAAAATGTGCTTTGTTTCTAGAAAAAAAGAAAATCCTATTGATGGATTTCAGAGACTTTTAAATAAAAAAAGAGCTAAAGATATTTCAAATTATCTAGACAATGAAAATGGGATAATTCCCTCAGCATTAATTTTAAGCGCACAAAAAAAAGCTAAAATAAAATTTGATTCATCTACTCTTATTTTATCCTTTTATCCAATTAAAGATAGTTTTCTAGTTATAGATGGACAACATAGATTATTCGGATTGTTTGAATCAAAAAATGAATATAAAATTCCTATTGTTATCTTTAATGATTTAAGTTCAATGGATGAAGTAAAATTATTCATTGATATAAATACCACTCAAAAAGGGGTGCCTACTGCTTTAATTTTAGATATTAAGAAACAAGCTGGGACAGAAACCACTATTGAAGAAAGACAACGAACTTTATTTAATAATTTAAATAAATCTTCTGTATTATCTGGATTTCTTTTACCAAATGAAAGCAAAACAGGTAGAATATCAAGAACTGTATTTAACAGTTCTACAAAATATATATATGATTCAAGTACGTTTAAAGAGTATACTGATGAAATTATTTATAAAACAGTAAGAAATTATTTGGAAGCTCTTGATTTTATTTTTAAAACTACAAATCAAAAAGATGCTAGAATAACTAAAACTATTATTTTTAAAGCAACAATGAGTTTATTTAATGAAATTTGTGAAAAGTGTTTAATCAAATATCATAATTTAAAAGTGGAGTCATTTATTGATTACCTTGAACCTATAAAAGAATTAAAATTTTCTGAGTATACAGGAACTAATAAAGTAACAGAAAAAAAAATAACTAGTGATATTAAGAATTTATTAAAAGAAAAAATTCATGTTAACGAGGATATGTTTTAATGCTTGTTTTCGATAAAGCCTATAATGAAGTCCGATCAAAATGTATTGTACCACTTTCAAGATATAATATAAGATATGATTCTTTAAAAGTAATGGGTATTAAAAATCTTTTAAAAAGTAAATTAAATAGAGCTGAATTTGATCTAATTGATAACAAATCTTTTTTACTATATTTTGAACAAGATTCTTTATTAAAAGGATTATTAGCAGATATAAATTTGATTTATATAAAAGCTCTTTTACAAAATAATGATTTAAAATTACAAAACCCTGTAAATATTTCAGCAAACTGGAATATAGTGACAAATTATTATGCTTCATTTTGTTATGCTTCTTTGTTCCTAAGATTAAATTTTTGTGGAAATTTGTTTTTAGATGGCAAAGTCAAATCCGATTTTGAAGAATTATTATCATTGCTATTAAATAATAGAGTTTCTATATCTAGTAGCAATATATTTTTTAAAATAATGCAAGATAAAAATGATGAATATTATATGAGAATTTCACCTTCTGGTTCAAATTCTCATAAGTTTGTTTGGAATGAAATGAATAATTTAATAAATGAATTAATTTCTTATAGTAGAGTTAATAGTGATGAACAAACTGTTTTGAAATCACTAAGAACAATAAATGCTAATCTTGGTAATTGTTTCCCATCCGTTCATAGGAATAAAGTAAATTATCAACCAATTTATAGCCTATATTTTTTAGAAAATAATCTTTATTCTATTGATGCAAATAATAAAAATAATTCTTGGTTAAAAGAAATACTTTATTATGAATCAAATAATAAACAAGATGATAATAAAAGTTCAAGATTATTAGCAGCCTATACCAAATACATTGAAATATTTTCCGAAAAATTGATTAGTGATTTTTTTGAACTAAAAGGAAAAGATAATAATATCGTGAGTAAAATTAATAAAAAAAAAGGATATAATATAGAAATTGAAGATTTTCCTTATTCTTTTGATATATAATAATTTCTTTTTCAAGTTTAATTAGGATTTTTTTTATTTGGCTTATTCAATTTTATAAAAGGAAGTTGTAACCTTAATAATATATATTTATTTAACATCATTGTATGATAAGCTTATTAATTTCATTGCCTCATCAATTTTGGTATTATTTTCAAGATATATTCTTCTGTTTAATGTCCAAAGATATGAATCTGGAATTTTATCTATATTAAAAATAGTCTTTCCATATTCTATGGTGCGTAAATAAATTACTAATTTCTTTGATTCAATATGAATTTCTGCAAAGGACTTAGACAATCGATAAGCAACATAATTAGTAGTTACTCTTTGTTCAATATCATCATCAATTTCGAAAATTCTATTTTTTAACTCTAGAAAGAGTTCTTTTGTTTTATTATTGCCTTTTTGTAATAATTTTTCTAAATTATTTTCAATTGGTTTTATGGAATCCTTAAAAATTATATCTTTTTTTCGTGTTTCTTGAATATTTATTGGATCAATATTTAGAATGTAATCTTCATAAAATTTATATTTATATAATTCAATTCTTATTGGTATTATTTCAACAGTATCAATATCAAATCTTGAGAAAGATTCAGCGATGCATACAACTCTAGGATTTTTCCAATCTATTTTGATTTGATTTGAAATAGATAAATCTAATTTTTTTTGAATAAGTCTTTCAAAAAATTCTTTTTTTTGTGATTTTAACCATTTCAGATAAGATAAAGATTGGTTTATCACATTGTCATTTCTATTTCTTTTATACTCTATAATAACTGGACATCCTGCTGTATCAAAAGCAAGTGAATCAATTCTGCCTCCTGTTGTAGTAGTATATTCTGAAGCAAGAAAATACATATCAAAAATTTCAAGTAAATTTTTTTCTATAATTGTTTGAAGTTCTTTTTCTTTATTAATTGGTTTTGATTTTATTGTAACCCAAGATTTGTTTTTTTTCTTTAAATAGTGGCATTAATTTCCTCTCAATAAAAGTATTATCTATTTTACCACAAAATGATAGTAAAATTAAAAAAATATAAATTATTGGATAGATATTAATTCTGTTTAAAAGAAAATCGAATGGAATTAAAAGAATTTTTCCTTAATTAAACCTAAGATAGGGGTACGCTTTCCCGGTAATAAGTGGGTGGAGAACTACTCTTTCTACTATTATTTACTAAGGTCTTATGGAAAGAGATTTTAGTACCCCAATTGGAAATAGTTTTACTGTTAGTTATGCTAATTGTGTATTGTTAATAAATCAAAACTGTTTATAAGGGGGGTGAGTTTTCTCGGTAATAGTAGAGGGGCTAAAGTAATTTTGTCCTTAAATTATTAACCAAGGAGTGTGTTATGCGTAATTTACCCATAGCCTACGGTAATAGTTGTTTTTGCAAAGAAATGGTCTAATGAGACTATTAGTTTTGAAGAACTTTGTAAAAAATTAAAAACAACTATTAGAACAACTGAAACTCAAGAAGAGTACCCAAATCTACCAAAGAGAGAAAAAGATAGAATAAAAGATAAAGGTGGATTTGTTGGCGGTCTATTAAAAGATAATAGAAGGAAAAGAGAAAACATAGTAAGTAGATCTATGTTAACTCTTGATGCAGATAATGCATCAGTTGAGTTAATAGCTAACTTTGAAAATCTTTGTGAGTATAGAGCCTCTCTTTATACAACCCACTCACATTTGCCTATATCACCTAGATGTAGAATAATTATACCATTAACCCGAGATGTGACTCCTGACGAGTATACAGCCATTTCTAGATACTATACACGGATGTTATCAATAGATATGTTTGATGAATGTTCTTATAGACCTCATCAATTAATGTATTGGCCTACAACTCCATCTAATGGGGAATTTATATTTAAAGAAGTT
>JBFHGG010000147.1:0-4005 GCA_041583235.1 Halarcobacter sp. | reverse complement strand
CTCAAAAGCTTTATCTTCACCTACAATATCCTTTTCAATTAAATATATATTAAATGTATCCTGCGTAAATTTTGATTTTGAGGTTACAACAGCTTTTTGCAAAGCTTGTTCAAATCCTACACCACTTTTCATCATACTCGTTACTTTGTCAATAATTACTTTTAGTCCAAAATTAAACTCTTCTTGTCTATTATCTATAATCTTTTTTAATACAAGCAATGGAAAAAATGCAAATATAAACCAACTTATTACAAAAACTAAGGGATTAGGAATAGCAAAATTTATAAAAGAAGCACTTAAAAAGCCAAAAGTGATGGACACTAGAATAAAGATTATTTCTGAATAAGAATTTTGAAAACCTGCATATGCAAGTTTTTGTCCTAACCAATTTCTTTCTTTTTTAGAAAAAGTATTTTTTTTCTTATTTTCATCTAATATTTCATTTTTATCTTTTGATAATTCTTTAATTATTTTATTTTGTTTATTATAGTTTAGTGAGAAATTGTATATCATTACTCCTACGAGTATTAATAAAATAGGTATTACAATAACTAAAACTATAAAATAATTATCCATTATTAATTATCTCTCTCTATTCTTTGGAAATGTGGCCATTTATGATATATTTGAGGATCTTGATGGAAAAATACATCAATAAAGGAATCTTGCCATCCACACATTTTATTAGGTAAATCATTAGCTAATTCATCAATCAACATAGATTTAGGCATTTCAAATTCTTTATTAAAAATGCTTGTATCAATATCCACTCCAAACATATTCATTTGATCAATTGTTCTACTTGGTGTTGATATAACTTCAAATTTTCCTGTAGTTCTTTTCATATCGCTTGTATCTCTTTTAAATTCAAAAATATTATTTAAAGAAATTACTGAGTTATCTTCTATCCTTCTCTCAACTTCTGAAATAGTAATAAGTTTTCTAGTTCCATCTGGAAATCTTACAAGTTGAATAATAATATCAACTGCAGAAACAATTTGTGCTCTAATAAAGTTTATATTTGCACTTGGTCTTGCTTCTAAGTACATATTTTCAACTCTCACAAGTGCTTCTTTCGTATTATCGGCATGCACAGTAGTCATGGAACCAGGGTGTCCTGTGTTCATTGCATTTAACATAACAACAATTTCTTGCCCTCTACACTCCCCAACGATTATACGTCTTGGACTTGATCGTAAAGCAGATCTTAGTAAATAATCCAAAGGTATTGCACCTTTTCCTTCTTCATTAGCCATTCTTGCTTCATAAGATCTAATAGAATGACAAGGCATTTGTGGTTGCATCTCTTTAGTATCTTCAATAACCATTAATTGTTCATTGTCATCAATAAATCTAGTCATAGCATTTAAAAATGTTGTTTTACCACTTGATGTACCACCTGAAACAATAACATTACATTTTCCTTTTGCTACTTTTAATAAAAAGTAGGCCATTTTATAATCCATTTGTCCTGAGTCGATTAAAAATTCAAGTAAAAGAGGTAAGTCATTAAATTTTCTTATAGTAATACAGCTACCTTCGTTTGCAGCAATTGGTGGTATTTGTACTTCAACTCTTGATCCATCTTTTAATTTACTTGACATAATAGGATGAGCTTCATCAATTTTTCTATTATTCTCAGCAAGCATTTTATCAATCACTTTTCTTAATTCTTCTTCACTTCTAAATGTAAAGGGAGTTTGAACAGTTTTACCATTATAAATAATATCTACGTAGTCTTTTGTATTTACAATTACATCATTTAACCCATCTTTTGCAATATCAAATAAAGCTGTGATTGGACCATAACCAATTACATTATTTATTATAAACTCTTTTATATCCTCCAAAATATCTTTTGGTAAAATATTTGTTTGTTTAAAAGATAAAATGAATTCAGGTAAAACTTCTTCAAGTGATTCTCTAGTAATTTTCTTATCTGATTTAAGATTTAACATGAAAGAGTCGTTAATATCATATGCTATTTCAAGTAACTTTGGATCTAAATAAATTTTTGGAAATTCTAGTCCTGTCTCTTTAGATTTCCTTTTTACTTTTTCTATTTTATCTCTAGTTAATCTTTCTGAAATTATATTTTTCTCTTCATCTTCATTATAGGAGAAGGATTGTTTTTTTATTTCTTTTTTTTGTTCTTCTTCTGAAATTAAATTTCTTAAATTTCTCAATTTTAATCCTTATTCAAAAACGAAAACATATTTTTCTTTTTTATTTTAGGTTTAGGGATTTGCTTACCTAGATATTCTTTTTCTAGTAAAATTTCTTGAATAGTTTTTACAAAAACTGATTCTTTTGAAACATCTGAGGCTAGTTCACAATAATTCCAACATTTACCTAATGTTTGATAATCATTTGGTATTTTTAAATACATAAGTTTTTCTTCTTTTGAGCTAGTATTCATAATTGAATCAAAGTCAGATGAAGAAATTTCATTTAAAGAATTTACTCTATTTACTATAAACGTAACTTTATCTTTTAATCCTGCTCTTTTCATTAAAGAGTAAAAAGTTTTAAGTTTTGAAACATGAGGAAGTGTCATTTCTGTTAAAATCCATATTTCATTTACTAAGTCGTAAATTGTACTTTTGATTCCTGAGGCATCAGCTTCTCCTGTATCAATAATAATATAATTAAAGCTCTCACTAGCCTTTAACAAATAATCTAATAATTTTTCAATAAAATTGTCTTTTTCTATTAAATCTTTGTCAATATGTTTTTGAATACCATTTATAGAATAAAAATTTTCTCTTATTTTTACTAATCCTAAATCTAGATTTTTTTCTATATTAAAATCTCCAAAGTTTATTAAATCAATAATTGTCTGGTTAGGAATAGGATTTTGAGATAAGAAGAGATTCGAAATTGCTTTTGTTGTTGATAAATCTACATAAAGAACATTTTTATTTGGATTATTCTTTGCAATTAAATCAGCCGTATTCATTGATACAGTTGTAGCTCCAATACCACCTGAAACTCCACTCACTGCAATTAGTTTATTATCAAATTTATTTTTATTAATTAATTTATATTTTGTTTCTAAAATAATATTTTTTATATTCTCTGGAGAAAATTCATCTATTGAAACATAATTCTCAATATTTAATTTTCCACAAGTTAATGAAAGATTATGGTCATTGGGTCCAATTACTATTATAAATTCATTAAAAGTTGATAATAGTTCTTCATCATCTTTTATTAATTCACTATTTTGTACAGTATAAATTATGATATTTTTGGAGTTTTTTAAATCAAGTTTATCAGAAACTTTTGTTATATCGTGAATTACTGTTATATCTGCATTTAATAAAATATCCAAGTTTGTTTGTAATTTATTCGCAAATTTGATAGTATTTTTATCTGTAATTATAAAAACATTAAGTGGAGTATTTTGAGATAGTAAGTCTTTTTCTATTTCAAAAATTCTTCTTAGGGCAATTTTAGATTTTTTTAATAATTCTTTTAATACAGCTCGATACCATATTCTTCTATTAAAAGTAATTTTTCCAAAGATAACATCACCATCTTTTAAAACTATGGAGTATTTATTATTTATAAAATTTATATCATCTTCAATTATATCGTATCCATCTATTGTAAATCCATAAGTAAAGTTGTTGTATTTAAAATCATATTTCATAAAGGTTAATTTTTGAATATTTGATATTAATACAAATAATTGCAATATTTCAATTACATTTTCTTTTCTAATATCTAATGCCCCTTGGACATTTGAATATTCTTGATAACTTTTATAATCCATTATTTACCTTTTTTATATTATTGTATAGAAATAGAAACATCGTCAATATATAATCTTTCATTATTCTTATTTGCTTGATTTTTAACTTTAATAGTTAATTTACCAGTGTTATCTGTAGTATCAGTAAATGTTTTAGTCCCATCATCTGATTTATCGTATGTTCCTTTAGTATCATCCTCTATTATAATTTTATATTTATCATTGTTTTCCCATGAATCATTAGAGTT
>JBFHGG010000146.1:0-4025 GCA_041583235.1 Halarcobacter sp. | reverse complement strand
CCAGTAAACGCTACTCCAGTAGCTGCGTAAGAAGGAGGTTTATTATGTTTCATTGGTTTGAACAAAGACCGTTTTTCTTTGCGGTATTAGTATTTATATTTATTGCATTTGCAGGTATTGTTGAGACAATCCCAGATTTTGCAAAACAATCACGACCTACAGTTGGTACAAAACCATATAGTGTTTTAGAACTAGCAGGTAGACATGTTTATATTAAAGATTCTTGTAATGCTTGTCATTCACAGTTAATTAGACCATTTAAATCAGAAACTGATAGATAGGGTATGTATTCATTATCTGGTGAGTATGCTTATGATAGACCATTTTTATGGGGATCTAAAAGAACTGGTCCAGATTTAATGAGAATCGGAAATTACAGAACTACAGATTGGCATGAAAACCATATGATGGATCCTGCATCTGTTGTACCTGGTACAGTTATGCCTGCATATCCTCATCACTTTGAGAACATTGCAGATTTAGATACAGCATATGCAGAAGCTTATACAGTTAAAACTGTATTTAATACTCCATATGATCAAGATTTAGATGGTGATGGAAAAGTTGATGTTGAGTTAGGCGAGTATTCAAGTGCTATTGCTAAGGCAAAAGAAGATGCTAAAGCAATCGCTGCGGATATGAAAAATCAAGCTGTAAAAGATGCCGTAGCAAGCGGTCAAGTTCCTGAAATTGTTGCATTAATTGCATATTTAAATTCTTTAAAATAAGAGATAAAAATGGATTATGAATCACTTTTAACAGTTCAAGGTTATGCGAAATTTTTCCTAATCTTGATAGTTTTTATTGTATTTTATTCTTATGCTTATTCAATATATAAGAGGCAAAGAAAGGGTGAACGAGATTTTGAAAAATATTCAGATCTAGTTCATGACGATACAATTGATTCTAATCCTCTCGAAAAAAGAAAAGAAGAAACAGAAAATAAAGAGAAGGAGAAATAATATGAAATCTATGGTTATAGGTGGAATTATTCTTATCGTCGCTTTACTAGCAGGAACTTACTTTGTTGCAGGTGACGCTTTTGATAGTGATGATTATATTAATAGTTTAACTATGCTTGGGGCTGTAGCAATTATTACAATTACTGTATTTGTTGCACTTAAGTATGTTAATCAAATGAAAAATGATACAGCTAGTGGTGAATTAGCTGAAGAGAGATGGGATGGTATTGGTGAATATAAAAATGCTATTCCTTCAGGTTGGGGATTAGCCTTTATTGGAACAATTGTATGGGCTATTTGGTATATGCTTATTGGTTATCCAACAGGTGGTTTTTCTCAAATTGGACAATGGAATGAAGAGACTATTGAATATAACTCTAAATTTTCATCAAAATGGGAAAACCCATCAGATGAAACTTTAAGTGCAATGGGACAATCTATATTTTTAGTACAATGTGCGCCTTGTCATGGTATTGATGCTGAGGGTATTAATGGTAAAGCTCAAAACTTAACTCAAAGAATGTCTAAAACTTCTGTTGAACATATTATTAGAAATGGTGCTAATAATCTTAAAACTGCATACCCAGGTGGTATGCCACCAATGATGCTAACTGAAGCTGCAGATATTGATGCTGTATCTTCTTATGTAGCAGGTGGATTTAAAGGTGAACAACCTGCAATGTACTCTGTATGTGCTGGATGTCATGGAGCAAATGGAGAAGGTATGCCTTTTGTTGCACCAAATATTAAAGAATACGATGATGCCGTAGTTGCTGCTGTTTTAACAGATGGTAAAAAAGGAAACATCGGAGCAATGCCAAGTTTCAAAGGTAGATTAAATCCTACTCAAGAAAAAGCACTTGCTACGTATCTTAGAAGTTTAGGAGAGTAAAATGGCTGGAAACACTCAAATGAATGAAAATGAAAGAGGAATATTTTCTCTTATGCATGGAATTACAGGCATGTTGATTGCTACAGTACTTTTATTAAGTATTTTGGGAGTATTAACTTTTTTTGCTATTGATGTACAACAAAGAGAAGCAACAAATTTTTATAAAATCAACCAAGATTTAAATGCAATTAAAGCAAATAGTTCAGACAATAATAGTCACTATGAACTAGTTGATAAAAAGTAAAGGATAAGTAATGGATAAAATAATTGGACTTTTATTATTAGTTTCAGCTATTGTAACTTTATACTTAGGTTTCTTTGATTCAAGTAGAGTATTCGTAGGTTAATGTTTAGTTTTAACTATATCAAAGTAGCAGTATTCACACTGCTACTTTTTTTAACTTCAAATGTGTATGCTAATAAATTCATTCTAAGTGATGATGGATTAATTGATCCACGAACTATTACTAAAGTAGAAGAAATTGGGAATGAAGTACAAGCAAAACTTGGTGTAAATATTTATATTTATGCAAAACAAACTTTAGGTTTAGAAAAAAATATCACTACAAAAGATAAAATTAAATATATAAAAGATTATGAAGCTTCAATTACTAAATCTTTAGTAAAACCATATGTATTATTAACAATGGCTGTTGAAGACACTCACGTAAATTTAATTGTATCTTCAAAATTAAAAGAACTTATAGATAAAAATGAAATTTTAAATGGATATGTTGTACCATTACTAGCTTCAAAAGATAAGAACTCAACTTTTGCAAAAGCTAGTGCTGCTATTTTAAATGGTTATGCTGCTATTGCTGATACTATTGCAGAATCAAGAAATATAAAACTTGAATCAAGTATAGGAAGTTCAGGAAAAGTTGCAGGGACTATTTGGAAAGTATTTATGTATACTTTAGTAGTAGTTGGAATTTTACTTTATACTTTTGCAATGCTTAGACGAAAAAAATAGACGAAAAATAGGATACTAAAAACGTATGAAAAGAAACTACTGGCCACTTTTTTTTATAGCAATTTTTTCTTTTTCATTTGGAATGATTATTTGGACTATAAAATCAGCAGTAAAAGTTCCTGTAAATAAAGATGAAACTTTTATGTCTACATATCATGATGTAGATAGAGATTATAATAAAATAGTAGAATCAAATAATAAATTCAAAGAGAAATTCAAACTTAATTTACAAATAAATCAAAATCAATTTGATCTTGTATATAAAGATATGTTCTTAGCTCAAAGAGTTATTGAAGAAAAATCTGATCATAAAGATATTTTTAAATTAGATAAAAACAAAATCTTAGTTTCTGTTATGGAAAAAAATAGTAAACAATTAATAAAAGATATAAAAATAAAACTAAGATTATCAAGACCTACAAATCATGGAAGTACTATGGATTTTACAGAAGATAGTTTCAAAACCGAAGATGGAATCAACAAATTAGATGTGGATTTACCTTTAAAAGGAAACTGGAATATTACAGGTCAAATAATTGTTGGAAATGATATTGGATATTTTTATATAAAATCAAATGCTATCTAAACTAGAACTTTTAGTATATCCTACCTCTAGATCTATTCGTGAGTATATAAACTCTCAAAAAGAGTTTAATACTCTCTTACCATCAATTTATACAATTGATGAACTTTTTAAAAAATCTCTACTTTTTGAAAATAGAAAATTAATTGATGAAGAAGAGAGATTTTTATTTTTAAAAGAAGCAGTTAAAGAAGTAGATTTAAACTCTCTTGGTATCTCCTCAAATTTCATACAATTTATCAAACAAAGTGATTATATTTATAGATTCTTTTTAGAATTAGCAAGTGAAAATGTAGATATTGAAAGTTTAAATAGTGAAGATACCTATGGATTTTACCAAGAACATTTAAGTATTTTAAAAAGTATTAGAAAAAACTATTTAAATATTTTAGATAAAAATTTTGCTGTTGATAAAATCAATGTTTTAGAGTTTTATAAAATTAATGAAGAGTTTATAAAAAGATATTCAAATATTGAAATATATTTTGAAGGTTATTTTACATCTTTTGAGTTTGAAATTATAAAAGCAATTGCTAATATTACAAAATTAAAAATTAATTTTATTTATAATTCATATAATAAAAAATCTATAGAAAAGTTTTTAAATTATGGTAT
>JBFHGG010000145.1:0-4146 GCA_041583235.1 Halarcobacter sp. | reverse complement strand
CCATTTATGAGAGGAATGGTATTAAGCGTTTTATGTATAGGAATGTCAATTCTGTATGTAAAGTCTGTTCCATACGTCAACAATGTCTTCCAAATAAAACACCTGCAAAACGTCTTTGGCGATGGGAACATGAAGCACTTATCGATGCACACCGTACAAAGATGCAGACACGCAAAGCAAAAACTATGATTAAACAGCGTGCTGCTTTGGCAGAACACCCATTTGGTACAATCAAACAAAAACTTGGTTGGAGTCATTTTTTAGTACGAGGAAAAACAAAGGTTGCTGGAGAGAATGCTTTAATTATGCTCACCTATAATTTTAGAAGATTATTAAATCTAATTGGTATTACACTGTTTCAAAAACTTATAAGAGCATATAAAAATGGCAATATTGAAGATATAAAACAAGAAATAGCAGAGTATATTGCAGTTCTAGACTTTTTTAAAGCTTTTTTTCATCAAAAAATGAGTTTATACATCTGAATATTGAAAAAGCTTTCTTAATCTTCATTTTTTTACTTATATAGGGTTAGTTCTTTCACAGTCTCTGTACTTTTGGAGAATGTTCAACAATTCAACTCTTCTTGGGAAAAAGTTTTTCATTAGTAACAAGTGCTCAAAAAGTAAAAGAACTGGTTATCCCCATTTAAATTTGACCTTGGCTATAAAATTTACTTTTGTGCATGTAATAAATCAAAAATATCATTTATTACAAAGAATTAATTTCTATTTCTAATTCTTTCAGTGTTTTAATTATTTCATCAAAGCTAATATATTTATCAAAAATCATATTTTTCATAGCTTTATAATCTTTTTCCAATTCTGCAAGTCTAAGGTCTGGTGGCAAAAATTTTAATGTACCAATTTTTGCATTTTCATATTTAGCCCATCCTCTTGGATAAAATCTTTCTTTAAATTCAACAACATTTTGCAAAAGTTTTATATCAGTAAGAGATTCATTTTTTACTTCTGATTTTGCCATCATTGTTAAATCATAATAGTGTCTTGAATATCTTGGAGGGATTGGAGAATCATCAGGTCTATTTGCTTCATGATGTAGGATTGTTGCTTTTCCCCAAAAAGTTCTTCTTGCAACTATTGTATTTATTTTACACTTTGGATTTTCAAATATTTTTGGAAATACATTTGCAGCGAAAGATTCTATTTCAAAATGTTCAGATGGTAACCATGACGCCAATGGTCCAATTTCCAAAAGTATTTCTGGTCGCAAATAATCATCTCCAAAAGCCGATGGGTATTTTATATTTATTGAAAACTCATCATCTGATATTACACAGGAGCAATGTGGAGCCAAAATCTCTGAAACAATAGGTAATAACTTATCTTTTATATAAACCTTTGCATTTTCATTTATTTGAGTATTAAATTTATTTTGCTTATTTTTAGATTCATGTTCTTTATATGGATTTTCAAGTGTAACTTCTCTCCAATCAAGAATTAGATCTATATCTTCTGAAAATCTTCCAATTAAATTAAAAACTTTTGATAAGCTAGTACCGCCTTTAAACATCAAAATTTTATTTAATCTTCCATCTGTAAAAATTTTACTTAATGTCCATACAACCCAAAAATCTTTTTCAACAATTGCATTAGTTGTATTCATTGAACTTGCGGTTTCACTAAAAAGCTCGTTTCGTTCTTGTTGTGATAATTTTACTATTTTATTCATTATTTAATCTTCTTTATTATTTCATAAATCCATACAGTTGAAGTCTGTGTATCTTTTAAAATTTTTCCATACATTTTAGAATCTATTTGCTTTTGTATTTTTTCTATTATTGTATCATCTATATGATTTTTACCAAGAGATTTTAAAGCTTGAACAATTAAAGAACTCTCTTTGTATTTAAAGCCAATATTTTTCAAAGAAGATTTTTTAAATTCTAAAGATATATTATCTAAAAGCGTAAATTTTTTATTTGTTCCATCACTTAGATATAAATATTTTCCTTGTATTTGAGTAGAGATTCCTAATATATTTAAAGAACTTTCACCAGAAATCTCAATTCTCCAGTTAAATTTTCTAGCAATTGCCAATGCAACTTGTTCAATATCTGGGCTTAATTCTTTATCTAATAATTTACTGTATTTAGGATAATCATATAACCCTCTAGATATTCTTAGTACTAAAGAAAAGAATGTTATATACAAACAACATGAAAAAGGAAAGTCTGTTGCTTTATTATCTAAACTTTTTCATGTAGCACGCAATACAATCTATAGAGCAATTAAAGATGTAGATAAAAAGAAGTAGTCAAATTGACTACTTCAATATGTTCAAAAATTCAACTCTATTTGGAACAATCTTTTTATTAGTAAAAACTGCTCAAGAAGTAAGAGATAAGAGATAAAGATTCTGTCAGGAAAATTCTCCTATCAAGCTATACTTTCTTATGCCTTATCAATCAAAACACCACCTGCAGTTACCATAACACTCCCTGCTACTATATTCATTTTTCTTTTTGAACTTTTACTTTTAAAAAGCTTTTTTGCACCACTTGCACTATATGCATATCCTAACATTACACCACCAAGTACAATAGTTACAATAGTTGAAATCATAATTATATCAATCACAGTTAAATTTTTTAAGTTTACAAATGTAGGTAAGAACCCTAAATAGAACAATATTACTTTTGGATTAGCAAGAGTAATAAAAAGTCCTGCAAAAAAGTTTTTTTTCCAAGATAATTCATAAATACCTTGTACATTTGTTTCATCTTCTTTTGATGTTAAGATTTTATACCCAAGATATAAAAGATATGCTCCGCCAAGATATTTTACAAGTATAAAAAAATCACCTAATACAGTAGCAATAGCACTAAGACCAAAAATTGCTAAGAGTAGGAATATAATATCTCCTAAAACAATACCTAATACTACAAATGCAGCATTATTAAAACCTGAAGCCAAACCTCTTGAAATTGTTGCAAACACTCCAGGTCCAGGAGTGATTGCTAATAAAAACATTGCGCCAGCAAATGCAAGTATGCTATATAATGTCATTATTCCCTCCTTATAAATTTAATTCAATATTGTATCTAACATCAAGTTTTAAGTTTATTATTCAATATAGCCTCTTAGAATATTTATATCTATCTTAATTCTTTTTAAGTATTACTTTGAAATAAAGATAATTACACTAACTATATAAAATCAGTTTTATACCATAACCTGTACTTTTGAAGAATGTTCAATAATTCAACTCTTTTTGGAACAGGCTTTTTATTAGTAAAAACTGCTCAAAATGTAAGAGGTTAAGAAACGTTTAAAATGAATTATTAAAAGCTGTTCTCTGTTTTTGAGGGTGTGTTAGAAGTTTTGCTCAAAGACTAATTATTGAAAGTTCTACCATAAATATGATATGATAGAATTTACAATAGTTATGAAGTTAATAGTTTTATTTTTAAGTTACTAAAAAAGGAGATGATTATGCTTGTCAAAGAGATATTACAAAAGACTCGATTAATTATAATAGCTTTTTTAGTACTATTCAATACAGCCTCTCTTTTTGCACAAGATAAAAAGAGAGTACTTTTTATAAGCTCTTATCATCCAAGCTTTCCTACTTTTTTTAAACAAATTGATGGCGTTAAATCTATCTTAAAAGATGTTCAGATTGATATTGAATTTATGGACTCAAAACGATTTGATTATGACAAAGCAGATGAAATGTTTGCAAATAAAATTAAGTGGAAAATTGAGTCTCTACCAAAGTATGATGCAATAATCACATCTGATGACAATGCTTTAATATTTCTATTAAAATATAAAGAGCTTTTTTTCCCAAATATTCCAGCAGTTTTTTTAGGTGTAAACAATTTAGATATAGCGTTACAACAGGATGAAAACCCATCTATAACAGGTGTTGTAGAAGCTGTTTCTATGTTTGATACATTAAAGCTAATGGATGGTCTTCATACATATTCAAATAAAATTATTGCAATTGGTGACGGTACATCTTCTGGTAAAGGAGATATAAATAAATATAAAAACTTATCTACAAAATTTTTAAATAAAAAATTAGAATATATCTCATTAGAGAATCAAGATTTTGATAGTTTTTGGGAAAAACTAACTCAGATTGATAATAATACTCCTGTACTTTTATTGTCTGCATATG
>JBFHGG010000144.1:0-4218 GCA_041583235.1 Halarcobacter sp. | reverse complement strand
CTTTTTTATATATAAATTCATTTTTGAAATAAAATTTGTTTTCTGTGCTAAACAAATCAATATTTGTCTCTTTAATTCCAATAATACTTTTTAGTCTATATATTTGATTATTTAATATAAAATCTATAATAATTTCGCTATCTTCTTTTAACAAAGATAAATCTACTTTTTCTTCTTTCAATGCAGTGTTATCTTCTAATAATTTAAATGCAAAATTAATTAATCTAAGACAAACAGTTTTACCTGCTGCACTACTTGCTGTAATAGTTATAACTTTCTGTAAGTTTAGAATATCTGATTGTTTATATACTCCTTCTTTTTCACCCACTCTATCACTAGCTATAAAATCAATTACTAAATCTTCATTATATAGTTTTATATTTCTGAATTCACATCTCAATACTTTCATTTCAATCCCTCACCAATCAATTAAAGCTAATCTCATAGTAAATATAATTTTGATTTTCATCTATTAAACACATTTATCATATTTTTAATGTGTATATGCGATTATAATTATATATGTAACATAATTAATGTTATATTAAAAACTTTTGCATTAATAAAAAAATCCAACATATTCTATTTGCTTATAATACAAGATTTTATTTATAAAATATAGAATCTAACATAAAAATAACTTATAATCTAACTATTAAAGTGTTATATTATAAATATACCATGTTAGATTAGGAAAAAGATATGTTAAATTTATTAAAGTATTTTATTATACATAATATTGATGAGAAGTTCACAATTACTCCATATAAAAATAAGAGTAAACTCCCTTTATATTTAAAAAATAAATTTAATTTTTATAATATATGTATTCTTAATATAGATTGTATATTAGCTGAAAATAATACTGAATCACTTTCTATCAATAGTATTAAAAAAGATATAATATTACTTCAAGAATTTACGTCCAAGGAAATTGTGTTTTATTTTAATCAATTGACACCATATAGAAGAAAATCCTTAATCAATAATAGAGTTAATTTTATTGAAGAAAATGGTCAATTTTTTCTTCCTTTCTTAGGTTTATTACTAAAAACCAATATAACTAAATCAGAGGCAGTGTTGCAAAATAATAATAAATTTATTTCATTAAAGGAAAAAAAATTTAGTTCAATTGAACAATTTGCCTATTTATTTTTTCTCTATAATAAAAATATTGAGATATCGAACAAAGATTTTGCTAATCTGTTTAACTTTTCTGAAATGAGTGCTTCTAGGGCTCTTAAATCATTATATTTGAAAAAATTAATAACTTATAAAATTGAAGGGCAAACTTCAAGGATGAAAAGTTATAAAAGAATCGATGATCCTTTATATTATAAGATAGGAAAAGATTTTTTAACCAATCCAATTAAAAAGATTGTATATGTAAAGACTATACCTAAAACCTCTTACATCTCTGGAATAGAAGCTTTATCTAAACTATCTATGATTAGCCCTAGCCGTAATAAAGAAAGGGCTATAAGTTATAATAGTTTCATAAATCAAAATATAGAGGTTGTTAATAATGAAGATATTATAAATGATAATAATTTTATTAAGTTAGAAATATGGAAATATGACCCTTCTTATTTTATTAACAATGGCATTGTTGATACTTTATCTTTATACTTTTCTTTAATTAATAATAAGGATGAAAGAATTGATAAAGAGGTTGAAAATTTACTTAGGGAAGAATCATGGTATTTGGCATAATTCTTCTTTAAAAATAGTATATTTGTTTATTAATTGCTCTAATCTAGAATCTCATCGTATTTGAAAATCATTGTCTTTTATAATAGTTCTCTTTATCTATTTTGAATTTATTAAATCAAAAAGCTAACTTTGTCATCTATGGTAATAATAGTTATTTTTTGATTGAAGCCCTTTAAATATATTAAATAAATATAACATAATAGAATTCAAGAACTCTTGATATCTATTGATTTAAGTCTTTCAAATGAATCAATATTTATAAGCTATTATAATATAAATGAAGGGTTTTATAACTGATTCTCTTCAAACAAAGAAAGCTATTTCTTAAATACAAAAGAGAGATAAAGCATCGTTAAATTTTCTTTCCTGTAGATGAATAGATTTCATACCATTCTAAACGAGTTAGTTTGATATTTCTACCTAAGGCTATATTATTTAATCTTTCTACATTTGATGTTCCAACTAAAACTTGCATCTTAATAGGTAGGCGTAATAACCATGCTATTACTATAGCTTCTTTTGTAACACTATATTTTGTAGCAACTTTATCCAATACATTATTTAAATTTTCAAATTTAGGATTATTTATATAAATTTCTTTATTATAATTACTGTCACTAAATTTAAATGGAGACCAAGCTTGAATAGTTATATCATTTAAAATACTGTATTCATACATTCCACCATCACGATCTATTGATAGTAAGTTATTTGTATTTACATTTAAAGCTCTATCAACCATATGACAATCTGTTATACTCATTTGTAATTGATTAATGACAAATTTATTGTCACAAATTTTATTTAACAAATTTAATTGATGACTATCATGATTGCTTACACCAAAATTTTTAACTTTTTTTGTTTGAGAAACTTCATATAATATATCTTTAACTTCATTAATTTCCATTAACATATCTGGTCGATGTAATAAGAACACATCAAGATAATCTGTATTTAATCTTTTTAGTGATGAATCTATTGAAGTTAGAATATGTTTTTTTGAAAAATCAAATCCCTGTCCAACTTTTATCCCAGCTTTAGATTGTATAATTATTGATTCTCTATCGATATTTAGAGATTTTATAGTTTTGGCGAATTTAATTTCACTCTCTCCATTCATATAAATATCGGCATGATCAAAAAAGTTTATTCCATTTTCTAATGCAGTTGATACTAGTTTCTCTATATCACTATCAGATTTTGAGGCAATTCTTTGACATCCTAAAATTAAAGATGACATATCAATATCACAATTTTTTATTTTCATAAACTCTCCATATTTCCTTTTTTTAAATATAAAATAGTTTTCTAACAACTTTTATTTAATTTCAATTACTAGAATCCTTTAATAATGTTTTAAAATGTTATCATTTATAAAATAACTAGTGATTATACTATTTATTTACTATGACACGTGATAGCTACTCCAATTCTAAAAGAATTAATAATTTTACAGTCTCCTATTAATCCTTATATATTTAATTCTAAATTTGTTTTTCACTTTGTATATCTGACTGTTATTTAGATAAATTATTACATTTAGATATTTTTGGTATTCTGTATCTTTATCACTTTTATGAGGATGATAAGTTATCTTTAAAGTGAAAATTACAAAACTATAGTTACACTATCTTTTTTAAACTTCTCTTATAATCAATATATAATTTAGAAATAGTATTAATTATTTCATTATTAATTGATTATGTTTTGATTATAAACCTATATAAATTAAATTAAATATCAAAAATTAAGGTTGATGTTTAATTTTTTAACAACTCAAATATTGAGTTTATATTCATCTTCTTATTTTATTTATTTAAAGCCATTAGACTATTTTCTGTGTTGAAATAGATACCAAACACAAGTAAATTTCTAATGGCTTTTCGAAAATAAATAGTAAAGATATCTATAAACTTTTTAAGAATTTCAATTCTAATTATCATATGTGATAAAAGTCATTTTTGCTTTCCTAAGTTTATACCAATCATATCTTTAGTTGAAAAATCATTTAAGGGTAAGTTAATTGGTGCTTGTAATTTATGAGATTTATATATAGCTAAAACAATTTCTAGAGCAGCTCTTCCATCTTCTCCTGAAATAAATGGCTTCTTCTTTTCTAAGATGGATTCAATTATGTTCTCATATACAAGGGTATGTGAATCACCATAAACAGAAGTATAATCTTTATTTTCAGTTTTAGAAAAAAGCTTATTCATTTTTTCATCTTCAAAATCATATTGCATTACTTTATTAGCTACAATTCCACCTAAAGTGACAGTTCCTTTTTCACCAATAATTGTTATTCTTTCTTCTAAATCATCTTTATATAAATTACTTGTTCCTTCAATTGTAGCAACTGAACCATTTTCAAATTGAATATGGCCAATTCCTAAATCTTCAATTTCTAGATATGGATGAAATCTATTATATAGATGTCCTGATATGGTTTTTATTTTACTACCATTTAGCCAGCAAAGAAGATCTATTCCATGAATATCTTGG
>JBFHGG010000143.1:0-4228 GCA_041583235.1 Halarcobacter sp. | reverse complement strand
TGGTTGTTTTAGTGTTTTCTAGTTATTTAACTAGACTTGGGCGAAGCATTACTTCATCGGCCTGGATGTAAGTAATGCTTAATTTTTTTAATATATTTGACCCATACATTCTTTCAAAGATTTCGTATGGAGTATTATTTCTTAACTTTCCTCTTTTGTAAGAATTAATATGACTCATCATTAAATTTGTTTTTTCTTGATCCAAGTGATTTATTGATTGATGTTTGGGGATTACTCTCCTAAGTAATTCATGATTCACCTCACAGGCTCCCTTTTTATGTTACCCGTTACATAAAAAGGGTTATGTAACCCTGTAGTTTATGTATCAAGTTTATATAAAAAGCTATCTAAAAGCTTTAATTTAGGTTTTAGGGTTACATAAAATTATTTAATATTCAAAAGATTTTAACCAGTCAGTTACTTTTGCATTCTTCCAATTTTTTTTAATTTTAGAAGAATGAGCCACATCAAGAATGGCTTTTGTTTCTTTTGCAATGTGATCAGGAGATTTTCTTAAATATAATTCTGTTGTTTTTACAGAAGAATGACCAAGAAAATCTCTAATATAAATTAGATCAATATTTGCCTCCAATAAAGCCATAGCTGCTGAATGCCTTACAGAATGGCAAGAAAAACTTTCTGGAATTAAATCTGGACGCTTTATTTTTGCTTCAGTTACATACTTTTTAAGGGCCCTACTAACAGATTGCCTCGACATTTTCGCACCATATTGGTTGGGAAATAATGAATTTTCATTATTTTCAGGAAGGTTAAGTTTATAAAGGTTTATATAAGTCTTTAAAATCTTTATTTGATTTTCTTGTAATGGAACAATTCTACTTTTGCCGCCTTTTCCTTCAATAATTGCATAGGGAGAAGATGAAAGATTTAGATTTTTAACCTTCATATCACATACTTCAGAAACTCTACAACCCGTATCATATAAAAATGAAAACATGGCTAAATCACGTATACCTATTTTATTATTACTAGGAATTTGTTTTAAAATTAACTTTATACCCTCTGGTGATGTATAAGGTATTATTTTATCTTTTTGCTTTCTAAATGGTACTTCTAGTATTCTTTGAATTGAATATAATTGAGAAGGATTACTATAAATAACGTAAGAACAAAATGAATGGAGGACAGATAATCTTTGATTAATGGTTTTATTACAACAACCTCTAGTTATTTCTAGATAATTAAGGAACCTTTCGACTATTTCTTTGTCAAACGACGCTAACCTAAACTTTATTATTTAAATATTTTCTTCAGTTTCTAAAAATTCTATGAATAAAGAAAAAACTCTTCCATACTCCTCACATGTCTTCGGGCTGTAAGCCCTTTGTCTTGGAAGATATAAATAATATTCAGTTGCTGTTATTGAGGTATGCCCCATATAAGTTGAAAGAATAGGAAGAAATACATAAGTATCTATTCCTTTATCAATTAGTTGCTTCAATGAATGACAACAGAAACTAAACCTCAAATCATGAATTCTAGGTCCATGGCCACCTCCAATGTATGGAATAGCTGCTTCATTTAATATTTTAATAAACCATTCGCTAAGTGATTTATCAGAAAAATTTTTATTATCGACATTTCTAAAAAATCGATTATTAGGATTTTGATAAAAATTATATTTATTTGAATAACTTTGCATTTGCTCTATCATTGAAGAAGAAAGTGGTAAGCATCTATCTTTGCCATTTTTAGAGTTTCTTACTAATATAGTTCCATTAATAAGATTAACCTCATCAATAGTTAGAAAAAGCCCTTCAGACTTTCTTATTCCAGTTGAATACAAAAGTTTAAAATATGTTGAAAGAACATTCCTACAAGTATGTGGCTTATCACACGTTAATTTGTCAGAGGCTTCAAATATTCTTTTTATCTCATCCTTTGCAAATATATATGGTTTAAAATTTTTTACATATTTAATTGGAAAAGGCTTATAAGTTGAATACCCTATTGCACTGAGATAATTGATAAAATTAATCATTTTGTTAATTCTTAGGCCTTGAGTATTACTTTTTTCATAGCTTAGTTTTTTGCTCCACTGCTCACATTCTTCTATTGTTAATCCAATAGAATTGATTTTATTCATTTTTATAAAAAACTTATCAATAGAATAAAAAATTGATAGTTTGCCGTATTTATATCCTAAACTTCTTCTATAATTTATATAATCTTGTAGAAATTTGGCTCTGTGGCTTTTAAATTTATAACTCATCTTGTTTATCCTCCTCAACTTCTGCTTGTATATTTCCAGGCAAGTCAAAAAGGACTTCTAAAGAACATTCTCTTAGTTGTTTTAAATTAGAACTTATGTAATATTCAGCTGTAGTATCTATATTAGAATGACCTAGAACTCCACTTATTATATAATTGGAGTATTCATTTCCATTAGTTTTCCAGAAAGACTGTGGCGCCAAGCATGTGGGCCATGCTTTCTATTACGAATATTTATTTTAGCTTCTCGCATTCTTTCTGTCGTGATTGAACCAATTGTACTGGAAGCCAATTCTTTATATGGAGCTAATAATTGTAAAAATATATAGGGAGATTTCAACTTAGGGCGTATTTTATAATAATCGATTATAGCGTTCCCAACTTCTGCTAATAAAGGGAAAGATATTTCATTGTTTGTTTTTTGTTGAACTAATTTAATTTCATCACGATTCCAATCTATATTCTCATGTTTTAATTTACAAATATCACTTGCTCGCAATCCATAACGAGCTAGAATAAGAAGTAAACAATAATCTCTTTTACCTTTGATACTTGTTCTATTAATATTATTTAAGGTTTTTTCTATCTCATTTGGAGTATATATTTAAAGCAAATGTGCTTTTTTTGAAACTCTTACGGATGGAACATATACTGAATAATTAATCATAGTTATCTTGTTTTCAAATAAATATTTAAAAAATTGTTTGATGTTTTGTAAATCAGTTTTCTTTTGATGTATTGTCATAAAGGCTAACGAATTAACATATTTAATTATATTCTCATTAGTTAAACAAGCCCAGTTTTGAAATCCATTGTCTTAAAAAATTTAGCAAACCTTTCAAGGCATATTCTCTTACGCATAATTGTTTGCTCTTTAAGTAAATCTGATTGTTTTTTATAATGTAAATAATCTTCTATTATAGTTTTTAAGGTTGGGAAAATTGAAAAAGATAATCTTCCTTTACCATATTTGGTAGATACTGTATTCAATTTTTCAAATTCAAGGACCGAATTTAATGTTCTAATGTGAGATATTGAATATCTTTTATTTAACAAGTTATCTTTTGCTATTTTTTTAAATGACAAAACAGCTTTTGTACAAATTTCTGAATTATAATTTTTACTCTCAAAAAGTTCTAAAACAAATAAAATATTCTTTAAAGAACTTTTTTTTAATTTTAGCGTATAAGAACTATAATTCTTTGATTTAATGTATGTCATATATTTATTATATTTTTTTAAAAAATCAAATACTAAAGGACTTTTATGTTTTTCATAATAAAGAGTTAAAATAGTTTTCATAAATCTGTAATATAATCTATCAAAATTATATACTAGATTCTCTTTTTGTATTGCCTTCTTTACTTCTAGCAAAGTAATAAAATTAAATTCATCTTGGGTGGATTTACTGATATAATTTTCAATCACTTCTAAAAATGAATTTCTATTAAGATTGGTAAATAATGTGGGACCACGATACAACGGTCTAACTTCTTTAAGTTTCGACCTAAAATTTCTTACTGTATTATTCATAATAATACCTCCTATTGGAAATATTATCATGGTTTTTTATGTAACACTAAACTGTCATTCATTTAGCTTTAAATGGATGTTTCAATAAACTTGATACATAAACTACAGGGTTACATAACCCTTTAACCAACTAGCCATAGGCTCACAAAAGAATACTTTTGTTCTAACGCTTCCATCTTCTGTTTCTTCAATTTGTTGTGGTCCCGAAAATTCTTGACCATTATCAGTTAATATTACAGGAAACAATCTTTTAAAGTCATTATGACCTAGTTTTACATACAAATCATTAAAGATATCAATAACAGATTGTGCTGTGTTTCTCTCTCTAATATAAGCTAACATTAATGAGCAGTTTACAAAGTGAATAGTAAGCAATACTTTACCTCCTTTAGTTCCTTCTACACTATCCATTTGTACAATAGGAATGTCTGGATGATTATCAATAAAGTCTTTGTAATCTTCA
>JBFHGG010000142.1:0-4248 GCA_041583235.1 Halarcobacter sp. | reverse complement strand
GATATTTGCAGGTGGAATAACTTATTCAGTCGGCATAATTTTCTATGCAGTGAAAAAAATAGAGTATCATCATCTGATTTGGCATCTTTTCGTACTTGCAGGAAGTGCTTGTTTCTTTATTGGGTTCCTACTTTATCTTGTATAAGATAATGTTTCTATAATTTTTTAGATACTATGAAATCTATCTTTTATTTTTGTCTCTATATTTAATTTTATCCTCATACATTTGTTTATCGGCAACACTTATTAATGTAGAACTATTATTGCATTTTTCATCATCATATTGAGAAAAACCATAACTAAAACTAAGAACAAAAGTATATCTGTTTGAATGATTTATCTTTCTAATTTGATTATTAATATGATCTAATATTTTCTGTGCTTGATAAGTAGTAGTTTCTGGGAATATCACTAAAAATTCATCTCCACCAAGTCTGCAAACATAATCATTTTTTCTAACATTTTTAATAAAGACTTCAGCAATACTTTTAATTAATAAATCTCCAGCTTCATGTCCGTAATTATCATTTACATATTTTAATTTGTTTATATCTGCGAAACAGACTGTCAAATCAGCTTTATTTTCTTTGCAATATTGAACTTTTTCATCTAAAACTTCAAAACATGCTCTTCTGTTTAAAATACCTGTAAGTTTATCAGTTCTAGCTTGAGATTTTTCTTGTCTTAAAAGTTTCTTAGAAAGTGAACTGTTTAAAGACATTAACATTATTATTAATAAGAGAAGAATGATACCTGAGATGTATATAATATTGGTTTTAACAAAATTAACTATTGAATAAGGTTTGTTGATTATAGTAGCTTCTTTCGGAACTAACTTCATAGGAATATTAAATTTTGCTAGCTGTTCATAGTCAAATTGATATTCATCCTTTTTTGATGTTTGTATGGGAATGGAACTAATTGGAGTGCCTAATAAATAGGAATTTACCATTTCTCCAAGAAAAGCTCCTTGGCTGTATCCATTTTTAAGACTACCGCCAACAATACCATCTCCTAGATAAAAGTTCCAAAGACCATAAATTGGAGCATCAGTGTGTGATGATATTAATCTTAAACTTTCATCATATGTAAAATCGTTAAATGAACGGTCTTTTGTGAAGCTTAGTAGTAAGATCATCTCATTATCTGAGAGATTTTCACATCTTTTTAGTAATTCATTCATATTAATTTCATCAAGGATTTCAAACTCTAACTCATTTTCATATTCAGGGATTATTTCTTCTAAATTAATTTTATTAGCCTTGCCAGTAATAGTGCTATCGTTTATTACAATTATTTTATTTCTTTCAGGATGGAATTTTTTCATAATATCTATAGTTGATTTATAATCGTTTGTTTCAATAAGACCTGTAATCCTATTGGTATCTATAATATTTGGGTCTACTTTATTATTAACACCGCAAAAGAAAATAGGGGTATTATCAGATACTAGATTTGAATAAGTTGTAATGAAATTAAATGCAGCATCATCACTTGTGATTACTAAATCAAAGGTATTTAAATAATATTTTTTTGATAAAAAATCATATAGATACATCTGATATTTTTTATCTGGATGTTGTTTTGCATCCATATAATCAATTGAAAATACAATATTATCAGAAACACCAGATATTTTATCTCTAATTCCTCGCTCTATATCTTCAGTCCATTCAAGATTTCTGTTATAGGAATGCAATATTAATATATCAAAGGAATCTTCGTTATCGAAATTAATTAATTTACTATCTTTTGGAAGATCATCAGAAGAAAGATTATATTTTTTAAGGCTCTTATAATCAAAGGAATATGTTGTAGTATCTTCAGTAATTACTTCAATATCTATTGGGTTTGTACCTTTTAATATTTCTAAAGCTTGTTTTGCTGCAAGTTCTCCTTGATTAAACCCGCTGACAAGTTTCCCTCCAATAATACCATGTCCAAGGTGAAAATCCCAAATTCCGTATATTGGTCTGTTACAATTATTATATAAAATACTAATAGCTTCATCATAGGCAAAATGATTATTCATTCGATCAGTAAAATATATTAGAAATAGTACAATACTATCGGATGGAAGATTCTCACATTGAGCAACAATTTCTTGATAATTTTTACCATCAATTCTTACAAAATTTACTTCATTACTATAATTATCAATAACAGGTTCAAATTCTTTCATAATACTTTTCCCTGTTAAAGAATCATCATTAATATAATAAATTGTCTTAGTTTGTGGGTTTTGTTTCAATGCTAATTGAATGGTTTCTAAAAAATCATAGGTTTCAACAACGCCTGTAAATCTTGGTAAATCTTTTATATCCGACTCAGTAAAAGAGTTTACCCCGCAAAAAACAATTGGGGTTAATCCAAAAATTCTTTCTCCTTCAGTTCTTAGAAAATTATAGGCTGCATCATCACTTGCTATAATTAAATCATAATCTGCATTTTGATATTTATAGGTATAAAGTCCATTTAGATTAGTTAAATATTGTGGACTAATAATTCGTTGAGTATCCATATATTCCATATCTATATCATATGGATGGTTATTAGATTCGAAAACTGTAATAATTCCAAAATAAATTTCATCACTCCAAGTATACCCATTGTGATAGGAATTTAAATATAATATTTTATAAGGTTCATTTTGTGCTGCATAAATATTAATTTTAGAAAATAATATTAATAAAAAGAATATTATATATATCCTAATTTTGGTCAAATCTATATTTTCCTTTTCCCTAAAGTTTTATATCTCAATTGTGGAAATATTTTGTAATATTATCATTTTTTAAAAATAATGGTCAAATCTATTATATTACTTTTGAAAAAATAAGACATAATTTTGATATTTATGGCTTAATTTTTGAACTAATAATTAAACTTTTATTAAATATTATTAATTAATATATGCTATATATAAAAGGATAGATTAGAATTGATTAAAGCTGTTTTATTTTATTATAGGGGTTTAGAAAGTAAATTAAATGTGTTATTTTAAGAAACTTTTTTTAATTTTATCATAAGAGCTTATAAAAAAAGTACATTCTTTAACACAAACAGTACAACCATATTGCCTTGTAAAGGGAACTGCACACTTTTTATAATCAATATGCTTTTTTGTTCCATCAGATAAAATTTGAGTTTCTTCAAATATAGCATTTGCTGGACATTTTTTAACACAACGATTACATTTTTTACAAAAGTTCTTTATCCATAAATGTTTATTTATTTCATTAATTGGTAAATTATCTATATCTGTATAAACTGCAGCAAGTCTAATAGATGGACCATGGTCAAAAGTTATTAAAAGGCCATGTTTTCCAATTGCACCCATACCAGCTGATTGTGCTAATAGGGGATAGTTTACTTCTCCACCTAGGGCGGGACCAGCTTGAGCACAATATCCTCTTTCATTTAGAAACTCTTTAATAAGATTAACTGCAACATTTAATTTGTAATATGTAAACATAATTTCTTTTTCAACAGGTTTTGAAGGGGCTGTTTTAATGATATCTCTTTTCATTGCCATTGAGAAAACTATGGCTTTATCAAATAAAATTTTTCTATTACTAAAAATATATGAGGGATCTACTTTACA
Organism: Halarcobacter sp.; assembly: GCA_041583235.1. GTDB lineage: Bacteria > Campylobacterota > Campylobacteria > Campylobacterales > Arcobacteraceae > Halarcobacter. The sequence goes on along the minus strand of JBFHGG010000142.1, from coordinate 644 downwards.
AAATCCTAGATCTAAAATATCTAGTGTTTTACAATAAGCTTTTAAATCATTTAGATCTTTATCTGATATAGTAGTTAAAGGATTTTTAGGTTGATTGTATAAGCTATTATATGATTTATTTAATTGCTTTATTGAGCCAACCATATACTTACCAACTCTAGGAATTGATTTAATTTTGTTTTGTATTTTACCATAATCTAACATTATTTGTGGGACACAAAGTCCTTTTTTAGAAAATTCATTAGGTTCAAAATAATTAAAGTCATTTTTTAAATGTTTATTTATATTAGGTATTTTAGATTCAATATTCACAACTTTAACCTCTCTCTCTAATTGCAATTTATATCAAATAATACTAGTTTTGTATCTGATAAATATAATCTTATTAAGTTATAATAGATTAAAAATAAACTAGACTGCTTTTTTAGGCATACTTAATTTTAGCTAATCTAGGATACCATATTATCCAAAAATTAAAAAATATCCCTATCTCAAATATCTATAATATCTGATTATTTAATTTTGTACATTCTTATCTCATCGTTTTTGTTCGAACTTATATCTTATCATTTATATAAACTACCAATAAACTGGGTTATCAATTGCTTTAACACATTTTACTATTGTTTTGATTGGTTTTAATT
>JBFHGG010000141.1:0-4328 GCA_041583235.1 Halarcobacter sp. | reverse complement strand
CGTAGAATGGCAGTAGCACTTGTCTTTGATGAGCAGGAGAAGGCTTTGAAAAAAGCTGAAGAGTTGATCAAGGGCATTAAAGACGCGTAATTACATTTTTGAAGAAACTAAATTGAGTAATTCTTTACTAAATATCATGAAAAGTCTTACGGATTGCAATATTTTTTATCTTTAATACTTACTTATGCTAATATAAAACACTTATCTAATTAAGATAAAAAGAGATCTATATTAAAATGTAGAGTAGGTTTAAATAAGGGTGGACTTTTTTATGCATGATTTTATAGTAGGTGATTCATTTATATTAATAACTGGTTTATCAAGTGTAATTAGTTTGATTATAAGTGTTTTTGTGGCTAGTAAGGTTATAAAAATAGATAAAAGTGTAAATATAAAAAATCAGAAAATAACTGTAAGTGGTAATGATAATAAAACTGCTGGTGGAAACAATGTTTGATAATGAACAAAAAATAAATGTTACTGGTAATGAAAATAAAACAGCAGCTAAAGATTTGTTTGATTATTCTATATCATATGTTGTTGAAGCAACAAAACATAATTCAGCAATTGAAAATATCTTATTAGGTATTTCTAAATTTACAGCAGATATAAAATATGAAAAGCCAGATACTATTGATTACACAATAGAAGATAAAATTAATCATAATAAGCTTAAAAAATATAAAGCTTTTTTTGATGACTACATGGATAATTATAATATTGTTAAAAACAAAATTAATATATTTGAAGAGCAAGATATTACTTTTGAAAAAAGACTCATATCACATATCAAAAATAAATACATCATACATTATGACAAAAACAGCTCATCTGATGATATTCTACATAAAATTATTTCAAATATTGAAATGGAATTAAAAAATCATTCAAATTTAGATTTGGAAGATATTAGTGGCATACATTATGTAGTTTTCTATGTATTTGCAGAATGTAAAATATTTGAAAAACCTCTAAAGGCATAGTTATGATAATTACAGAAAAATTCCCTCAAAAAAGTTTATATTTTTTAGGTGCAAAATTATTGGAATATATAACTAAAGAGAATATAAAATTTACATTACTTGAATTGTATGAGTCTTTTAGTAAACAATATAAGATTGAGTTTAAAAGATTTGTACTGATCCTTGATTGGCTATTTTTAATAGACTCTATCAAGACAACAGAAGATGGATTTATAATAAAATGTTCATAGACAAACTTATTATCACTGGTCATACAGGTGAAAAAATTAGAGAAGTTTCATTTAATCCTAAAGGCTTAAATCTTATTGTTGGCATTAATGATAAAAATGGTTCAACAAACGATATTGGGAAAACTACATTGATAAGATGTATTGATTTTTGTTTAAATGGTAAACTTGAACAACTCTATATTGATAAAGAGTTTAGAAGTTCAATTAATCAGGAAGTACATGATTTTTTAGCGAAACAACAACCTACTTTTTCAATCATTTTCAAAGATGAATCAACAGAGTCCAATTATGTGATTTCTAGAACAGCTAATTTTATAAAAGAAAAATTTAAAATAGATAGCAAACTTATTATTAATGGAATTAAAATAGAAGGTGATTTTGAAACAGAATTGAAAAAATATTTTTTTAATAATTTAGAAAAAAAACCAACTTTTAGGCAATTAGTTCCTAAATTTATAAGAAAAGATGAACAACAAATTAGTAATGTACTGAGATATTTGCATCCAACAACATCACATGGAGAATATGAAAAAATACATTTATTTTTATTCGGATTTAGTGCAAAAAAACTTTTACAAGATAAAAGTGAATTAGAACATAAGTTTAAAAATTTAAAAAAATCAAAAGAAGCTTTGGCTTCAAGATTTACCACGACAGATTTAAAGCAGATATTAGAAATTACAAAAAAAGATTTAGAAAAACTGTATGTAGCAAGAGACACTTTTCAATTAGATGATAAATATGAACTTGAAGAACAAGAATTGAAAGATATACAACTTGAATTACTTCAACTTGAAAAATTGATTTCTGATTATCAACTAAAAAAAACTCTTAGTATTAATAAGTTGAAAGAGCTAGAAGAAGGTATTTTTGAAAATGATACAAGAGCTTTAAAATTATTATATGATGAAGCAAAGTTCTACTCAGCTGATTTGCATAAAAGTTTTGATGATGTAGTACATTTTCATAATAAAATGATTCAGAATGAAATAGAATATATAAATTCAAAAATCAACAAATATGATGAAGAACTAGATATATGTAATAAAAATAGGGATAACTATTCATATCAGTACACGATTTTAATGAAAAAACTTTCAAAAACTGGTTCTTTAGCTGAATACACAAAGCTAAATGAACAAATTGAAAAATTAGCGGAAAAAAAAGGTAGAGATGAAAAACTACTTGAAGAGTTAGAAAGTATAGAAAATGAAATTAAAGATTTAGAAAATAAACTTTCAAAAATCAAGCAAAATTTAGATAATAATTTAGAAGATTTTGATAAAAAACTAACCATATTTAATAATTCATTTAGCAATTATTCAAAAGTATTATATGACAAAGAATATTTTTTATCATATGATAAAGATGAAGAGCCAATAAGGTTTTATACGAAAAATGTTGGTGGTAATCAGGGAAGTGGTAAAAAGCAAGCAATAATCTCTGCATTTGATTTAGCATATATTGATTTTATTAGTGAATTAAAATTAAGTTTTCCTCATTTTGTTGCTCATGATAAAGTTGAACTAATCGATATTGATAAATTAAAAAGTTTATTTGATATATCAAATAAAATAAATGGACAATATATTGTGCCAATAATTCAAGATAAAATTGAGAGTATATTACCTGAATTTAATAAAAACGTTATTTTAGTTTTATCTGAAAGTGATAAGTTTTTTAAGATTTGATTATTGTAACTATTTAATAGTTCGTTTCTAATACTAACATAGACAATTAAATGTTAAAGCAATAAAATTGATGAAAAATCAAGTTAAGGATTATGTATTGAAAATAGTTATTTTAGATGCTCTTACTTTTGGTGAGAGTGAACTTGGCGGATTTGATAAGTTTGGTAATGTTGTGGTTTATCAAACTACCTCACCTACTCAGTCACTAGCGCGTATAAAAGATGCTGATGTTATAGTAACTAACAAAGTTGTTATAGATGAAACTCTCATGGATGAGACTGAAAATTTAAAGCTGATCTGTGTTGCTGCGACTGGCATGAACAACATAGACTTAGAAGCTGCAAAAGAAAAAAATATTGCTGTTAAAAATGTTGCAGGTTACTCAACTGACTCAGTAATACAGCACACTTTCTCTATGCTCTTCTATCTTGTCGGTCACTCTCGTTATTATGATGAGTATGTAAAGAGTAATGAGTGGAGCAAGAGTGCTATTTTTACAAATGTAACCATGCCTTTTGGTGAGATTAAGGGTAAAAAGTACGGTATTATCGGTCTTGGTGAGATAGGTCGCGGTGTTGCAAAAATCGCTTCTACTTTTGGCAGTGAAATTTGTTACTACTCTACAAGTGGAAAAAATAGCAACTCTGAATTTCAAAGAGTAGAGCTTGATGAGATGCTTAGTTCATGTGACATTATCTCCATTCATGCACCACTTAATGAGCAGACAAAAAACTTGCTTGATTATGAGAAACTTTCAAAACTAAAAGATGGTTCAATTTTACTAAATCTTGGTCGTGGTGGTATTGTTAATGAAGATGATCTTTCACGCATTTTAGATGAGAAAAATATTTTTGTAGGACTTGATGTTTTAGAAAAAGAGCCCATGAAAAAAGATCATCCACTTCTAAAGATTAAAAACTTGAATAGACTATATATCACCCCTCACATTGCTTGGGCATCTATTGAAGCTAGAGATACTTTAATCGAAAAGATCATTATAAATATTGACGAGTTTTTACAAGCTTAATCGTGAGTTTTCTCGCACTCTTTTTTTCAGCGTTTCTAGCGGCAACTATACTTCCATTTAGCTCAGAAGCTGCTCTTGGAGTGGCTTTAAGTACTGGCATGAATCCATGGAGTGCGCTTTTGGTAGCCTCAGCTGGAAATATTTTAGCCATCATACTTAACTACTTTTTGGGTCTTTTACTTCTGCGCTCTACAAAAGATAAACTGAAAAGCTCACGTAGTGGGCGAAAAGCTCTCTATTTTGGGCATAAGTACGGATACTACGCACTTCTGCTCTCATGGCTGCCCATCATCGGTGATCCCATAACTCTTGTTGCTGGTGTTATGAGATTGAACTTCTTTTACTTCTTAATTATTAGTGCAACTTTGAGAATTTTAAGATATCTTGTTATAGTGTT
>JBFHGG010000140.1:0-4348 GCA_041583235.1 Halarcobacter sp. | reverse complement strand
TTTATTCTGATGCATATATTAGAAAGATAAAATAAATTTTTAGATTCTAATACATAGGATGTATATTGAATGATATAAATAACGAATTTGAAAATATCGTTGAAAATAGAGAAGTAGATACTCTTTTGGAGTCTCTACTTTTTTTATCTAGGTTTCATCAAAGAGTTACCTCTGCAGAATCTTTAGTTTCAGGACTAGCTATTCATGGTTCTGTTATGACTCCTGCCATGTTTACAAAGTCTGCAAAAAAAGTAGGACTTATAAGTAAAGCTGTTAAACGAAAAGTAGAACATATTGAAAATATGTCCCTTCCCGCTGTTGCTTTGTTTAACACAAACAAAGCATGCATTGTCTTAAATGTAAATGTATTAAAAAATCAAATTACAGTGATAATTCCTGATGTTAGTTTAGGTGAGATAACTATTTCTCTAAATGACTTTAAAAAAGAGTACAGCGGAAACTTACTTATTGTAAAACCAGCATATAATTTTGAAAATAGGGTACATAAAGATGTAAAAGTATACGAAGCCAAAAAATGGTTTTGGAGTACAATGAAAAAGAATATGAAGATATATTATCTTGTGATCTTAGCAGCAATCATGATAAATCTTTTTGTAATTGCTGTTCCTCTTTTTACTATGAATGTTTATGATAGAGTTTTACCAAATAAAGCAGTTGATACACTTTGGGTACTAGTTTCAGGTATTGCTATTGTTTTAATTTTTGATTTGATTTTAAAACTTTTAAGAGCTCATTTTATAGAACAAGCTGGAAAACGTGCAGATATAAGAATGTCAAGTTTAATCTTTGATCAACTTTTGAATATAAAACTAAATGCAAAACCACCTTCTACAGGTATGTTTGTAAGTAGATTACAATCTTTTGAAAGTGTAAGAGAATTTTTTACAACAGCTACTATAACAGCTTTTGTTGATTTACCCTTTACTGGATTATTTATTTTTATAATCTTTTATATAGGTGGGCCTTTAGGATATGTATCTCTTACAACTGTTTTTATTGCCATAACTTTTTCTTGGTTTATGCAAAGACCGATAAAAGATACTATTTTAAAATCTGCAAAAGAGGATCAAATAAAACAGACTGTTTTAACAGAAGCTGTGACAGGCCTTGAAATTATAAAAAGCGTAAGAGCACAAAATAGAATGAGAACTCACTGGGAAAAATCAATATCTCAAACTTCATATTATGGAAATAAATCACATTATTTATCACAAGTTGTAAACTATTTTGTAGGTTTTATTTCTCAGTTTTCAAGTATAGGTATAGTTGCTGCTGGAGTTTTATTAGCAAATGAGGGTGAAATTACTATGGGAGCAATAATAGCAGCTATGATTTTAAATGGCAGAGTAATTGCTCCAGTTTCACAAATAGTAGGAATGATAATTAGGCTTGATAGAACAATGTTATCATTAAATAATATTGATGAAATCATGAATATGCCAGTTGAAAGATCTAAGCAACAACACTATTTAAGCAGGCCAGAATTAAATGGAGATATAGTATTTAAAAATGTTAATTTCTCTTACCAAGATCAAAACTTTAAAGTCTTAAAAGATATTAATTTCACTATTAAAGAGGGTGAAAAAGTAGGAATTATAGGGAAAATAGGTTCAGGAAAATCCACTATTGCGAAGCTTTTGATGAATTTATATGAACCAACTGAAGGTTCAATCTTAGTTGATAATACGGAACTTAGACAAATAGATCCTGTGGATTTAAGACGTTCAATTGGTTATGTACCACAAGAACCATTTTTATTTATGGGAACTATTAAAGATAATATAACAATTGGTGATCAATTTGCAACAGATGAAGAGGTTTTAAAAGCTTCAAAAATATCAGGTGTTCATGATTTCTTAGGAAAACATCAAGCAGGATATGATTTACAAGTAGGGGAAAGAGGAGATGGTTTAAGTGGTGGAGAGAGACAATCAGTAACTCTTGCAAGGGCACTTGTCTCAAATCCAAATATTTTAATACTTGATGAACCTACAAACTCTATGGATGATTTAAGCGAAGAAGCATTTAAAAGTAAATTAGCCAATATAGTAAAAGATAAAACAGTTATTGTAATAACCCATAGACCATCAATTTTATCAATTGTTGATAGATTAATTGTAATTGATGATGGAAAAATAATAGCAGATGGGCCAAAAGCAAAAATTATAAGTTCCTTCGCAAATAATAAAAAAGTAGCAAAGAAAGTGATAAAAAAATAAAATGAGAAATGAAGAAGATATTAGTTTTGTAAATACTCTTTATGCCCAAGAAAATGCAAAAGTAGGGGGAAAGGTAATATTACTTTTCTTTTTAATAATTTTGTTTTTATCTTTAGCTATTTCATGGGCATATTATGCAGAAATTGATGAATTAGCAAGGGGCGAAGGAAAAGTAATACCTTCTGAAAAAATACAAACAATTCAAAGTTTAGATGGTGGAATTATTTCTGATATGCTTGTTCAAGAAGGCGAAATAGTAAAAGAAAATCAACCTTTAATGAAAATTGATACTACAAGATTCCAAGCCTCTTTAGAAGAGAATAAAAGAACTTATTTCCATTTACTTATTACAAAAACTAGATTACAAGCAGAATCAAAAATTGATATATCAAAACCTATTCCAAAATTAGTTTTTCCCAAAGAGGTTATGGCAGAAGCTAAAATATTTGCAATTGCCGATCAAAACCTTTTTAGAAAAAGAGTTGAAGAATTAAAAAGTACAATTCAAATCCTAGATGGACAATATAAGCAAAAAAAACAAGAACTAGTTGAAACAAGAAATAAAAGTTATCAACTTAGTCGTAGTTTAAAAATTTTAGCAGAAGAGAGAGATACTATTGCAAAATTAGTTGCTAGAAAATCAAGATCAAATGTAGATTTACTTAAATTAAGAAAAGAGTATAGTCAACTAAGAGGTGATTTAACTGCTGCAAGATTATCAATTCCTAGACTTCAATATGCAATAGAAGAAGCAAAAAATAGAAAAGAAGAAAAAGTAAAAATATTTAAATCAGAGGTTTTAAATGAACTTCAAAAATTAAATACAGAAATAAAAAAATATGAATCAAAATTAATCTCAGAAGAAGATAAATTATCTAAAACAATTTTACACTCTCCTGTTGATGGAATTGTAAAACAAATAAATGTAAATACAATAGGTGGTGTTGTAAAATCTGGAATGGATTTAATAGAAATAGTCCCAGCTAGTGAAGTTTTATTAGTAGAAGCAAAAATTGATCCCAAAGATATTGCTTTTATAAATCCTAGTCAAGAAGCTATTGTAAAAATTACTGCATATGATTTTTCAATTTATGGTGGATTAGATGGTAAAATTGTTGAAATATCAGCAGATAGTATTAAAGATAAAGAAGCAAAAGATGATAGAAGTTATTATAAAGTTGTTGTAAAAACTACAAAAAATTATCTTGAAAGACATGGTAAAAAACTACCAATTATCCCAGGAATGGTTGCCTCAGTTGATATTAAAACAGGTAAAAAAACTATTTTGGATTTCTTATTAAAACCAATTTTAAAAACGAAGCAAAATGCTTTGCATGAAAGATAAAGGATAAATCTTGTTAAATGTCAACAATGAATTACTTGAAAATTTAAATGCAGATAATCTTTTACCAATAGATAATGATACTTTTGAAGTTTCAACTCTAATAGAATCTTACAAATTAGAAAATGATTCTTCAATAATTAATACCATAGAAAGCCAATACTCTGTTGTTACAAAATTTATTGTTGGTTTATATCTAGAAAACCAATTTTTACCTGATGATTTAAAGACTCTTGTAAAAAATTCTTACAACTATAAAATTTATTTATTAAACAATATTAAAAAAAGAATGAAAGATATAATAGATGAAAGTTCAACCCATCTATTTAAAGAGGTTTATATAATCTTAAATCTTCTTTCAAATGGAAATAAATATGAGTTTATGGCAGAAGATAATACTTTTAAGCTTGAAGAAATAAAACTACTTTTGAATGATTATGAAGATAATGTTTGTGAACTTTTTATTAAAAATGATAAAGAAAACTTTGAAATCTCTTTTAAATACTATTTGGCTGTTTTAGAAGTCTTAAATGAAATATGTGTAATTAATTCCTTAGATATTCAAAGAAGAAAAAATATGCATAGTATATTAGAATTGATTACAAATACAATTGCAAATATTAAAAGTAAAATACAATTAGAAAAAAATGATACAAAAATATTAAATACTATCTTAGGAAAACTACATATATATTTTACTAATATGACATATATTACAGTAAATATAAACAATAAAGATACAATTATCTCAAAATATTCATCTATG
>JBFHGG010000139.1:0-4459 GCA_041583235.1 Halarcobacter sp. | reverse complement strand
TTTTTGTAAAAGACCTAAATTTCATAAACAGAGCTTACTTTTATAATACTTATTTAAGAACTTTACCATTTAGGTAACTGTTGATATGCATATCTGTTGCACCTTTAAAAGCTTCACCGGCAAAACATAATGATAGAGATTGATTGAAATAATGATTGACTCTCTCTTCTGATTCATCAGATTCAACCAACACTACTGTATGAACAGTGTCTGTGTAACCAACCATATCTTTTGTGTTAATATTCTCTTCACGATAATCCATCTGTTGTTCAACTCTGAATTCTGTGAAATCTAGATCCATTATATTGCTATAAAGTGTTAGCTGTGAGGTCAAACACAATGCTGTACCTGCTGTTAGATATTCTAATGAAGTAGGTGCTACAGGAATTCCATCAATTCCATTAATTTCATCAGCATATAATACCCATGTTTCTGAATCTGGAGTATTGAATGAAACTGTAACTTCAGTTAGATATGGTCTTTCTGGATTATTAGCAGAAATAGCTGTAGCCAATATTTCAAACTTCATATTAGATATTGCATCAAAAGATAAACCACTTATTTCTTCAACCGCTTGATTAATATAATCAGATACTATTGGATCATCAATTATTTTAGTCAATTCAAGTCCATTTACTGTAGATATATCTGAAAGTGATGTTCCAGGAGTAGCTCTATAGTTATCCCAGTTCTCACCATTTACAACTAGAGAAGCATCAATAGTTGTAGCATTTGCAAAACCTTCTCCTGCAACCCATGCATTTAAAGCCATATCAGTTAATTCTTTAATAGTTTCTTCAGATTCATCACTTTCTATTATTATATTGGCATATGTATCTCCAAGGAAACCTGCTCCTTCACTGGACATCATATTCTCCCAATGGAACTGGTCTAATACTTCTACACTAACACTATCAAGTTCAATACTCATAACCTCTGCTGCTCTAAGTACCTGTGTATGAAGGTTTGCTGATGCTCCGGTTGTTAAGTAACTAAGAGGAGATGGCGCATAAGCATTGACATCTTCATCAAAACCTTCATCTGCAAGTATCTGCCATCCTTTATAATCGTCTGCACCATTGATTTGCACAGTTGCCTTCTTTAACATCTTTGATGTTTCATTTAAAAGCATTTGAGTTATAACTGTAACATTACTGTTGTAATCACTATCCGTAGTATCAGCTACAACAGGTGTAATTGCTGATGGCATCGGTACCACTTTATTTCTATCTATAACTTGATATTCCTCGTAGTTTTCATAACTGTCAGAACCTGTTGCCATAAATAATACCATGTTTCTCTGCTCGCTTGGCATACTGAACCAATAGATTGTTGCTCCAATTATCACTACTGCTACAAATGATACAATTCCTATTAAAATCTTTGATCTTTTTTTCATATTATTTTCCTTTATATGAATTCATTACTCTTTCAAAAATGCTAAATTTTCTATCTAGCAATAATAGGCATTCTTTCATTGATAAATCATCTCTTTCTTGCTGTATTATAATTTGAAAAGGTATCTGCATGGCGAATTCGAACACATCGATAAAAGTCTGCAGGTCTAAATTAAAATCTTTAACCACTGTTCTATCGTAAATCTCTCTTAATTTTTCTTCTTTATAAAAATAATCAGGATAGAAAAGTGAATCTCTAATTTGTCCTAGTTTCTGTGTGTATATATATCTTACGTAATTTCTAAGAAGCCCTGAATTATCTGTTAATAGAACTTCATCCAAATCTGCTATAAAAAATTTTTTCAACCTAACAAGATATGGAAGATTTTCTATTTCTAAAGTTTTGCTAATAAGAACCAATTTATCTTTTCTGCTTTTTTGAACTAGAAATTCAAATAGATCTACCTTGTCTTCAAAGTATTGGTAAAAGCTACCTCTTGGTATTCCACATTCTTTTACTATTACTCCAACTGTTACTTCTTCAAAAGGCTTGCTTGAAAATTCTTTTAAAGCAATTTTTTCTATCAATTCCTTTTTAGCAGGAAAAAGGTTAAAGAATGTTTGTTTAGGCATATATTAACTCCAGTTATAATAATATTATGACAGTGTGTCTTAAAATGACACTATGTCACTTAATATGTTTATATAATAATCAATTTTAGAATTAAGTCAATAACTATTTGAAAAAATATATAAATATATATTATCAAAGAAAAACATTAATAGGGGAGGAATATATTTTCATCTAAAATTTACCCACATATGCTAATGAAGCCTCAAAGTTTTTTCATTGAGAAAGAATTAATAGGCTATCTTTGAAATATTTTATTGTAAAATGGTTAGGTACTTATTGAGGAAATAGAAGTAAATGGGTTTTTGGTCACTAACCAATAAGAATGACTTATATAATATTATCTTTTAGTACCAATCTGAGTTATTAATTATATTTGCTTTATAATATCCATTCATTGATTTTATGAATTTACGAAAATCTGAATTTTGTACATATAATCTGTTAGCACTAGCCCAGTCTACGTTATCTCTTATTTTCGCTTGGAGCATGATTTGACTTTCTGTAGGATTCTCAATATTCAGCAAAATAAAACCTATTCCGTGTAACGATGATAGCATTTTGAGTTCTTCAAATGCTTCATCTTTGATTTCTGTTGCAACTAAATATCCAGAATTAGCCCAAGAGCTATTAGATACAGCTTGGAAAAAATATTTCCGTAAATTGCTACTAGTAATTGTTATTTTTACTTCATATGAGAAAACTGATAATTTATTATCTCCAGCTTCTTTTATGCAGTCTTTAATAGGTATTTCCCATGATTTGTCTAATATCTTAATTCCTACTAAATCAGGATGTAACCATTTATTACCTGATGGGCCACGATTATTTTTAGATTTGGATTCATCAATTCTCATTGTTAAAACTTGTTCTTCATTTTTTAAGTATTCACCCAATAGTGGATATAAATTTAATTCAGATAAAGATTTTTCTTCAATTTCATTTACATCATTTATTTTAGTTTCAATGGCTTCTTTATTTGATTCGTTTTTTGTTTCCTCATATATATATAATTTGGGCCTTATTTGTTCTTCTACTTTGATATGATTTTCCGATTTAATTCTTTTTCTATTTGAACCTATTTCTGCTTGAATTTGATTTATAAAATCTAGATCCGAATTAAATCTTGGGTTTTTACGTTTGTTTTTAAGAGCACTGGTATCTTTATATTTTTCGACAATTCTTTTTGCTATATCTCTTGAAGTAAGTTTGCTACCAGGTTTTTCTTTTAAAACATTTATTACCATTTTTGTTAAAGTTAAAGACAACTGAATCTCCATAAAATAAAAATTATGGAGTTATTATATATTATAATCTATAATATTTAAAATGTTTTTTGCTTTTTTTTATATTTTAATAAAGGTAATTCTATTACATGAACTTTATAAATTAATTTAATGTAAAAGTCTGATGCAATAAGTATACTTGAATTATGTTAGGTAAATTTAAAAGAGTTATCTATTTTTATAGTTAAAACTACTTTTATTTACTCATTTAACATTATACCATTTTTTATTTTGTAACGAATATTCCAATTAATCATTTGTATTAGAATGTTAAAATAGAAAGATAAAAATAAAACAAATCAAGTCATTTTTTAAATCTTGAGAAAATTTTTTTAGATACATAATTCTACTAATAGGTTGACAATGTAGACAATAATGTTAGATAGGTATAACATTTGTTATATTAATGAGACTAAGCTTTAGAATATTTATAGATATACATAAGAATAAAAGCAGTTTTTAATCCATTTTATTTTTTAAATATAAAAATATTTAATTCAAAAACATAATGAAGATGAACTTTAAAAAGTAGTTTTGAAAATATATTAAGGTTTTAAGTCATTAAGGATAGTTAAACGTAAATAGAGATCTAATTCTCAAGTTTATCAAAATTTTATAATTTATAAATTTTAATTTATAAAAATTTAGGAAAAAATAATGAAAATCGCAGTAACAGCCGCAAGTGGTAAATTAGGAAAAGAAATAGTAAAAGCAACAGTATCTTTACTGTCAAAAAGTGATGTAATAGGACTCGCAAGAACCCCAGAAAGAGCAGCTAGTTTGGGAATAGAAATCCGTCCAGGTGATTATAATGATAAAGCAGGTTTAGAAAAATCATTGAAAGGAATAGATGTCTTATTATTGGTATCCGGAATGGATGATCCTAATAAAAGAATAGAGCAACATCGCAATGTAATTCAAGCTGCAAAAAATAACGGTGTAAAAAAAATAGTTTATACAAGCATACAAGGTGCTGATGAGGGTACTTTATTTTCTCAAGTAGTAAATAGTAATAGACAGACTGAACAAGATATAATTAATAGTGGTTTGGATTGGGTCATAGGACGTAATGGAATTTATATTGAACCTGATATTGAATACATTGAATCATATAAAAAAGAAGGCGGTATCAGAAATTGTGCAGG
>JBFHGG010000138.1:0-4466 GCA_041583235.1 Halarcobacter sp. | reverse complement strand
GATGGCCCTAAACTCCTGGTCAGAATATGCTTTTGACCCGGCAAAATGCTCGCTACCAACCGTCGTATTTGCTTTAAGTCGCAATTGCAACTCCCCTTTTGCCACATGAACGAGAGTTACCAATATTTGCATTTACTTTTACTAAGAAATTTCTACCTATAATCATAGGCTCAACTTCAGGATGGTTAATATTACATGGAATAACAGCTCTTCCTTCTGCTACTTCATTTCTTACAAATTCAGGTGTAATTATTTTTGGTAAGTTTGCTCCATGATTTTCACCTTTAAGTCTATTTTCTCTTTCTTCATCTTGAAGGTATTCTTTAGACATTGCTAAATTTTGGTTTTCCCTTATTGCAATAAATTCCATCTCAGGAGTAATAATTCCTTGTCTTGCATAATGCAATTGTGAAACATTTTTACCTTTTTTTGCTTTTAAAGGAGTTCTTACTAATCCTTTTGCCCCTGCAGTTACAAAATCTAATTGCTCATCTGTAGTATAACCATTATCAACAGGCTCCATAATTCGCCCTTTATATTCCTCAACATCATCACGCTTTAAAATCCACTCTTTTCTAATAGCAGGAATTCCTTTACCAACATCTATTTCTACTTTCGAATCAGTATAAGGTCCAGAAGTATCATAAACTCCTAATTTTGTATCATTACTTAAGGCTATTTCTCTTATAGGAACACGTATATCTTTATGAATATTACCCTTTAGATATACCTTAGTTGAAGCAGGAAGTGCTTCTCTTGTTATAAGTTCATTTGAACTAGAAAGTGTGTCTTTGAATGTTTTGGTCATTTTGTCTGTCATTGTATTTCCCTTAAAATATGCTTTGCATTTTTTAAAGAAGAGTAGTAAATAAATAGTAATAAATAGATCTAAATATTTATAATATAAATTAAGTACAAATCTCTTCCTTACGCTGGTGTTATCCAGTTCAAGTTCAACGGGTCAAGCAATTAATTGCTATCTCAGCTATATATCAAAAATGATTTTAAGCACCCCGAGAGGTTGAGTTATAAATATAGACTAATAAAAATAAAAGTTATCTTAATTATTACAGTCAAAAGCTCTTTATGCTATACTTCTTGAACTAAAAAAGAAAAAAAGAAAAACAAAAGGCTCTCCCATTATTTTAAATAACAAATCATTATTAGAACAATTCCAGATATTTTGTGAAAAAAACAATCCAAAAGATATGGAAACGGCACTAAACTATTTTGCAGTATTTGGTGGACTAGATATTAAAATAGATATGACAAAACCACTTAGAACTTTAATCATAAGACATATTTTAAGTGAATATTATGAAATCCAAGAGTATATTGGAAAACTTACAAAAAACTCAGCTCCTTTTCATAAAGTCTTAACAGGAATTGCCTTAGGTGATAGAAGAACTAATTCTGCTTTTAAAAGAGCAGATATTGATTATGATGAAGGAATAGAAGCAATTTATCAGCTTGAAGAACTTGAAGTAATTACAACAGAAACATCAATGGACTTTTTGACAAATAATTTTGAAGAAAATGAAGTTGCTGATAAACTTCTATTTACAACACCATTTTTAAGATTTTGGTTTGCTTTTGTTTCTCCTTTATACAGAGGAATAAAAAGAGAAGAATACAATGAATGTTTTGAAAGATTTAATAACTATCAAGCAGAATTTATGGCTTTAATCTTTGAACAACTTTCACATGAATTTATCAAAATTTCTTTTAAAGATGATGAAATAGAAGAGATAGGAAGATATTGGGATGAAGATAATAATGAGATTGAATTACTAGCTCAAACAGTTTCAGGAAAAATTATAGTGGGTTCTTGCAGATATACAAACTCTAAAATGAAGAAAACTGAAATAACAAGATTAAAAGAGCTTTGTGAAAAATTAGAAATAGTTCCTGATTTTGTTACTTTATTTTCTAAAAAAGGTTTTACAAATGAACTTAAGAGTGAAAAAGGTGAAAGCCTAAAATTATATACAGTTAAGAGTTTAAAGTCTTTAATTATCTAGTATGAACTTAATTGATACAAATTATATAAATAGAAGAGATAAAGAACTTGTAGAAGAGTTTATCTCTTTAGATGAGAAAAATCCAAGAAAAAAATTTATTTTAGGAATAAATAAACTAGCAAAATCTGTTCAAAAATATATAAAAGTTGATGGGATAATTGATGATTTCACAAGAGTTCAAAGCTCAAGAAAAAAAACTGTATTAAAAATAGAAGATGTTCCAAAAGACTGCATTATATTAACAGTTGCAACAGGAAGCCCACTTGAAGTAAAAATGAAATTAGATGAATTAGGATATACACATTTTAACTATTTAGCCCTTATAAAATATACAGATTTAAATTTAGCTCATCCTCCTTTTATAATGGATTTTAAAGATGATTTTTTAAAAAACAGATCAAAATATCAAAAAACTTACGATTTATTAGAAGATGAGAAATCAAAAGAGGTATTTGAAAAAGTAATTAATTTTAAAATCTCTTTTGATTTAGATTTTATGCAAGGTTTTACAAACAATCACAAAGAACAATATTTTGATAAAGATATAATCCCTGAAATTAAGAATATTAATTTTCTAGATGGCGGAGCTTATGTAGGAGATACTCTTCCTCAAATAATAAAAAATTTTCCAGATTATAATAAAATATATTGTTGTGAGCCAAATGATTTACACCTGAAAATTGCAAAAAGAGATTTCCCAAATCAAAGAGATATAGAGTTTATAAACTGTGGATTGGGAAAAGAAAAAACAAGAAGTAAAATTTCACAAGAAGAGCAAAACAATTGTGCACATGATTATCAAGCCCAAGATATAAACACAATAGATAATTTAATAAATGAAAAAATAGATTTTATAAAACTAGATATTGAAGGTGCAGAACAAGATGCAATAGAAGGCTCAGAAAATACAATAAAAAAATATCATCCAATATTAGCCATTTGTATTTATCATAAAGCCCAAGATTGGTATAAAATTCCTGAAATGGTTTTAAATATTAGAAAAGATTACACAATTTATTTAAGACATTATATGGAAGGAATTTATGAGACAGTTATGTATTTTATTCCAAAAATCATATAAGCTAATTTAAAAGGATAATTTTGCCTTATGTTTTAAAACAGTTTGATGTAATCGCTGGTGAAAAAATTGAAGACTTTTTAGTTAATACAATAAAACTTGAACTTCCTTTAGCTATGAAACTATTGCAAAAAGGAAGAATAATTGATCATAAAAAGAGACGTTTACAGAAAGGTTTTGTATTAAAATCTGGTTTTATAGAAGTATCAATTTACGAACCCACTACAAAAGGCTTAAATCCTATTTTTCAAACAGAGCATTTTGTTATCTTTGATAAGCCTTCTGGTTTACAAGTCCATCCAAGTGCTAGGTCAGAAGAATATACACTTCTAGATGAAATTAGATATCAATTTGGAAATGATGCCAAATTAGTTCATAGAATTGATGCAGAAACTTCAGGACTAATTTTAGTATCTAAGAATGATTATTCGCATTTTGTATTAAGTTCTATGTTTGAAGAAAAAGAGTTTGTAAAAAAATACCAAGCTTTAGTCGAAGGTGAAATAGAGAAAGATATTTTAATAGATAAAAAAATCACTAATTCAAAAGGTTTAATAAATATTAAAATGCAAACTTCAAATGAAGGTAAAGAATCTTCAACTTTAATAAAGCCAATATTTTATGATGAGAATAAAAATCAAACTTTAGTTGAAGCTATTCCTTATACAGGAAGACAACATCAAATACGAGTTCACTTAGATTCAGTGGGTCATAAAATTGTTGGTGACCCTATATATGGCTTGGATGAAAAGATAGTTGACAAACTTTTAAAAAAAAAATTTACTTCTTTGGAACGAATTAATATAACAGGTAAAAAAAGACTTATGCTTCATGCTTATTATCTAGAATTTAAATTTTTAGATAGAGTATATAAGTTTACTTCAAAACAAAAGTTCTATTAATCATATTTATTTACCTTAAACAAAAATTAAGTCAGACTTCAGTATAATCCATAACTTTTTTAGAAAACACTCAACGTTTCTCTAGAATGGTAGTATCGTTTTGATTATGATTCTTATCATATGTCATGGCACCGTGAAGGTGTAACGAGAAGCATGAGCCGCTTTACAGCTCAAACCAATAAATAGAGAATCTTTAATCGATTCACATTAGTAAATTATATTACAGATTACTCTAAATAAAACAAAGGGAAAGAATGCCTACAATCAATCAGCTTGTAAGAAAAGAGCGAAAAAGAGTGATTAAAAAATCAAAATCACCAGCTTTAGACAAATGTCCACAAAGAAGAGGAGTATGTACAAGAGTATATACAACTACTCCAAAGAAACCTAACTCGGCTTTAAGAAAAGTTGCAAAAGTTAGATTAACAACTGGGTTCGAAGTTATTTCGTACATCGGTGGTGAGG
>JBFHGG010000137.1:0-4492 GCA_041583235.1 Halarcobacter sp. | reverse complement strand
TTAAAAAAGTAAGAGAGAAAGATAAAGATACTCCAGTTGTAATGATAACAGCTCATACAGATAAAAAGTATTTAATGGAAGCCGTAGAGTTACATATGGAAAAATATGTGGTAAAACCAATTAATACAAAAATGTTATTTGAAGTTTTAGGAAAATGCATAGACTCCTTAAATATAAATCTTATGATAACTTTAGATTGTGATAAGAACTATACTTATGATTTTGAAAATAAAAAACTAATATATAAAGATGAAGTGATTGTTCTAAATAAAAAAGAGAGTCTTTTTATGGAGTTACTTATAAATAACCAAAATCGAGTTGTAAAATATGAAGAGATTCAATTTAAAGTTTGGAAAGATAATGTAATGACAGATAATGCCTTACGTTCTGTAGTTTTACATTTAAGAAAAAAACTACCCACAAATATAATTAATAATTTATCAGGAATAGGATACAACTTTGTTTAAAAGTATTATTTTAGTACTAATATTAATGCTTTCTTTAAATGCAGAAGATATTGAAGATGATATCTTTAAAGAAGATAAATCTTCTTTAAATGCAATAAATTATTTACACCCAAAATCGCATATAAAAGTGTTTCTTCCTAGTATTCCTTATATTTATATATCTAAAAACACAAATGCAGGATTAATCCGTTCTGATGATAATGAACAAGGCTGGGTATATGATTTAGCTAAGGGTCATGAACGAGTTGATGATTATACTTATATTTTTGAAATCAAAAAAAATTTAAAGTTCCAAGATGGCACAGATTTTACAATACAATCCGTAATCAACAATTTAAATCATTTTAAAAAGAATCCCTTTTTATTTAGTAATGTAGATAAAATAGATTTTGAAATAAGTAAGGTAGATGATTATAAGGTTAAAATTGAACTAAAACAAAAATATGAAATGTTTTTTATAGATTTAGCTAGGGTTTTCTTTTTTACAGATGATTATTTAAAAAAATATAATCCAAAGGGTGAAGAAACAGAAACAGGAACAAAAAGTCCTGGACCTTATGGTATGGGACCATATATTTTAAAAAGTGGTTATGCTATTGGTAAAAAACAAACCAATAAAATTGAACTTGAAGCAAATCCTTATTATTGGGATAAAAGATATCCTACAATCAAAAAAGTTACAGTTTTTACTCAATTAAATACAGAAGAAGCATTTGATAGTATAGTAAATCATGAAGGAATCCTTGATATTTCTCCTATTCCTTTTAATAAAAAAATTGAAGCTGTTATGTCAAACTATTCAAAGCTTGTTATAAAAGAGTCTACAAATAATATTATTGTTTTTTTTAATCTTATAAATGGAAATGAAAAATTAAAAGATAAAAAAGTAAGAATAGCACTAAATGAAGCCTTAGACCAAGAAAGTATTTTAAATTTTGTATATAAAAAAGAAGGAACTCTATCTCCTTTTGCAACATCTGTTCATTTTAAAGTAGTAAAAAAAATTGCCAATAAAAAAGAGTATACAATTTTTAATATGAGTGAAAAAGAGAAATATAACTTATTAAATGGCTTAGTTTTAAACGTTTTTACACAAGATAGATTTATGTTTTTATGGAGAGGAATTGAATATCAACTTGAACAATATGGTGTTAAATTAAACTATGAAACAACTACAAGTGAAAAAGATATTTATGAACAATTATTAAATACAAGAGCTTCAAAAAATACAAAATCTTGGGATATGCTAGCATGGGGAGATGATGACTGGTATTATCAAAACCCTTGGACAACGCTTTTTATATATGAAAATGATTCGCCATGGTCAATTATTCCAAATGATATTTTTATGAAAAAATATATTGATAAGTTTTATGAAACAAAAATTGGCGAAGCTTCTTATGAAGATATTGTTTCAAGGATTTTATATAGAGCTAGAGATATGGCATATACACTTAGAGTGCCTTCTATAAATAAAGTAATAGCAGTAAATAAAGAAGTGATTTTTGAACCATTTGCAGGGGGAATAGTTCCTTTATGGAAAACAAAAATTACAAAAAACCATTGGTCTGTTAGAGAAAAAAAAGATTATCCTAAGAGTTCATATCAACCAATAATACCATTAAGGCTTAAATAATGCAGTTAATAAATAGATTTAATATCAAAGCAAAATTGGGTATTTTATTCGTAGTCCTTTGTTGTTCAATTTTTATTTTTGGTTATATCATAATAGATATAAGTGAAAATTCAAAAGGAAAATTAAAAGCGGTATACCTTCAATCACAAGATGTATCTTCATTACAAGAAAATATTATTACACCTTTGTATAAATTAAGAGAAAAAACTCAATCTTTAGTAATGGCTCCAAATGAAAAATTAAGATTAAAAATTCAAAGTGATTTAGATTTATTAATAAAAGATTTAGAAAAATCTTTTTCAAATTTTTACTTAGAAGATAAAGATACATATAATTTATGGGATAAGTATAAAAAAGTTATAAAAAGAACAAACTATTATTTACAAAGAGGATTTGAAGAAGGTGCTTATATTAATGTTACAACTAAAGGAAAAGACCAATTTGCATTTTTAATAAATCACTTACTTGATTTTCAAAGTAATCTATTAAATAAAGCACAAACTTCTTATAACACGGCTGTTGAAGAATCAAAACTATTAATTTTTGAAATTTCAATATATTTATTAGTAATTTTATTCTTCTCAATACTAATTGGTTGGCTTATTTCAAATAATATTATTACCTCAATGAATCTTGTGCAAAAAGGTTTAAATGAGTTCTTTGAATATTTAAATTATAGAAAAAACAAAGCACAAAGAATTGTAATTCATTCAAAAGATGAATTCTCTCAAATGGCAAATTCGATTAACCAAAACTTTGAAAATGTTGAACTTAATATCAAGAAGAATGAAGATTTAATTAAAAATGCTACAAATGTATTAGAAAACATTAAAAGTGGTAATCTAGGGATGAGAATAACATCAAATACAAATAATAAAGTCTTAAATGAATTAAAAATCATGATGAATAATATGATGGATAGCTTAGAGTTTAAAATACAAAATGAAATTGATAAAAGATTAGAACAAGAACAGATTTTAATACAGCAATCAAAATTAGCTTCTATGGGAGAAATGATAGGAAATATTGCACATCAATGGAGACAACCCTTATCTCAAATATCTGCTATTCATATGAATATGTTAGCAACCTTTGAATTTGATGAGTTTACTCAAGAATATTTAAATGAAAAAATAGATGAAGCAGATATTCTTACCTCATTTATGAGTCAAACAATTTCTGATTTTCAAAACTTCTTTAATCCCAAAGGAGAAAAAGAGCTATTCTCTGTAAAAGAAGCTTGTGAGAAGGCTTACTTTATAGTTAAAAGTGCATTAATATATCATAATATTGAATTAACATTTAATATTATTGAAGATAAAAAAGTTACTGGCTTTAAAAATGAATATTCACAAGTTGTATTAAATGTATTAAGTAATGCAAAAGATATATTATTAGAAAGAAAAATAGAAAATCCAAAAATTACAATAGAATTAAAAAGTGGTGAGGGTTATAACATTCTTAAGATTGAGGATAATGGTGGTGGAATAAAAAAAGATATCATTGATAATGTTTTTGATCCATATTTTACAACACATCATAAATCACAAGGTACTGGAATTGGACTTTATATGTCCAAAAATATTATAGAAAGAGAAATGAATGGATTTATAAACGTTAGAAATACTGAAAAAGGAGCTTGTTTTACAATAAAAGTTCCTTGGTAATTTTTTTTAAAAATTTTTATTTTTTTATTAAATGCAATTAATTTCACATTTTTATTTATTATACTTTTTTCATAAGTACTTAAAAGCACTTAATAAATTAAAGGAGAGATTATGAAAAAACTTGTTTCTATTTGCCTTATTAGCTCGTGTTTTCTATATGCAAATCCATATGCAAAATGTGTAGGATGTCATGGAGTAAATGGAGAAAAAGCTGCATTAAATGGAAAGTCAAAAATCATCAAAGATATGACAAAAGCAGAGATTAAAGCTGCAATGTTAGGATATAAAGATGGTACATATGGTGGAGCGATGAAAGGTCTTATGAAAGGACAATCTGTCTCTTTATCAGATAAAGATATTGAAGATATTGCCAATAAGATTGGAAAATAGTTACAATACTATAGGGTTTTAAGATTAAAGGTTTATCTAAATTAAAAGATAAAACATATTAAATAAAAAAATTAAAATTAAATCACTAAGCTACAAGTATTTATGCTTGTAGCTTTTTTATAAACTCTTTTAAATATTATAAAACAATTACTCAAATAAAACTAAAATCTCATCAAACTTTATATCTTTTGATATAATTCAAAATAATTTTATAAAACTAATTAAGGATCAACTTGAAACAAACATTTGAAACAACAAAAAGTGTAGATGAAGTAATAAAAAGTATTCAAGAAATATTGCCAAATTATAGTTTTGGATTACAACATATTCAT
>JBFHGG010000136.1:0-4571 GCA_041583235.1 Halarcobacter sp. | reverse complement strand
TGCAATGGGAATTTTATATGAAGTAGTAAAAGAAAATGGCGCTACTATTTACGGGCAAACTTTTACAGATGGTTATACTTATGATGAATCAAAAGCTGTAGTAGACGATAAATTTGTAGGACTTGTAATCGATGAAGATAATCAAGCAGAACTTACAGATGAGAGAATTGAAGATTGGTGTAATAATATAGTAAATATATAATATTAATAATGATTATTGATATAATAAAATTTTAAGAAAACATTTGTTACTATTCGCAAATAATTGATATAGATTATCATTTAGATAAAATACAAAAGGAAATATTTAATGAAAAAAATTAGTTTAATAACTGCCTCTTTACTATTAGCTGGTAATTTAGTAGCAGAAGATAATTTTGAAAGTGCAATCAAAACTGGAACTGTAAGCGCAGATGTAGTTTTATATGGTGCATCTGAATCTAGAAAAGCAGGAAATACTGAAGAAGGTTTTACTTCAGGTTCAATTGGTTTAGCTTATGAAACAGGTTCATTTAATGGTTTTAAAGCTGAAGTTGGATTTAGAGCAAATCATGATTTCTCCGAGCAAACAGATGGTTTCTATGATGATACTACAAAAGCAATCTTACATACAGCAAATATCTCATTTGCAAATAAATATTTTGAAGCAAAAGTTGGTAGACAAGAGATTGATTTGGAGTGGATGGGTGATTTCCATGAAGCTTTAGTTGCAAGTACTACTGCTATTCCTGATACTACAGTTGTTCTTGGATTTACAAATAGAATAGCAGTTGCAGATGCAGATGATGCTTTAGCAGATTTTTCAAAAGTTAATGGTGATAATGGTGCTTATGTTTTAGATGCAAAATATGAAGGTATTGAAGGTTTACTTGTAAACCCATACTATTATGATGCTCCTGATTTAGCAAATTGGTATGGTATCAAAGCTGATTATGATACAGATATGTTTGGAATTACTGCTCATGGAGCAAAAAGTAGCGAGGACACTAGTTCTGATGATGGTGAAATTTTACACTTTGAAGCAAGAACTGAACTTGCTGGACTAGCTATAAATGCAGGATATATTACAACAGATAAAGATGTTGGTGTTGGAAGTATTTCTGATTTAGGTGATAATATTTCTCCTTTTGAAGATGGAAATCAAGTGTATGGGGCAGATGCAGATACTACATATCTTGGTTTAGGATATGAAATTTCTGGCTTTGAGTTAGCTGCACTTTATGGACAAACTAAATATGTAAATGATAAAGAAAAAGAGTTAAATCTTGCTGTTGATTATGGGATTTCTGAAAATTTAGCTGTAGGAGCATTATTTGTAGATGTTGATGCACAAGATTCAGATGATGATTATAATAGAGTATCTTTAACTGTTGAGTACACTTTCTAAATTAAATTAAAAATAAAATCTTAGTTTGCCAAGAAAGCATTACAAATATTTCTCCTAAGGGCTTTCTTGGCAAAACTTTCTTTTTACTTGTAATTTGGCTAGAATAGCGCATTTTAATTCAAAATTAGGGAAAAATGCAAATTTTAAAAATCACTTTTTTTACACTTCTACTTAGTTTTTTTGTAGGATGTATAAAACAAGTCCCAAGTGATCAAGGATTAAATTTAAAAAGCAATTTAATAAAAACATAGATAATAATAAAGCAACAACTTCCAATATATCAATTAAGTAAAAATGAAAAAGAATTTTTGAATATTTTAAAAACAGATAAATATGCTTCTTTTTGCTCAAGTACGAATAAATATAATACAATAATCAATATGGAAAATAGTAAAGAAAAATCAAATTTAATTAAAGAACTTTTTTATGATTATACTAATAATCTTACAAACTCTTGTATAGATAAAGTATCTTTTGGAAATACATTAAAAAAAGAAAACAGTATTATGAAATTTATAATACAAAAATTGATAAAGCTACTTTGATAGAAAGATTTAACTCTAATAATGAAACAGTTGAAAATATATTGTCAGAATATGCACCTAAGCATCCAGATTTCTTTAAGCTTGTTTCAAAACTTGATTTAAATAAACTTACAATAAAACAATACAATAAATTAAGATTAAATATTGAAAGATTAAAACTTATAAAAGATTATAATAGTGATAATTTTGTACAACTAAATGTACCTTCATATATTAAAAATAATGGTGACTTAGGATTTCATAAAGATGTTTATGGTTATGATGAAATTCAAAAGTTAAATTTCTCTACAAAAGAGAATAGAACAAAATTGGCTTTAATAAATGAAAAAAAAAGTATAATCTTTCATTTAGTTTTAATTCTTCTACTATACTTGCAGCTAAAACTAGAGTCTCTATATATTCTTTAGTGATTTCATCATTTAATAATGATTTAAAAACACTAGGTTCAAATAAATCTTTACCATAGTTTATTGCAATATGAATACTGTTTTTTACAAAAGATATTGATATCTCACGATTAGTTTTTTCCCTAAAGTTTAAAAGTCTTTCCATAAAACTATGACTTAAAATATATCTAGCTTCTATTTGATCTGTGGAATAAACAACAAACTCTTTTTCAAAAGTTGGGTTATCCATTTTTACAAGCTCATCTCTTGAAGCATTTTTTGATTGTAACCAAGAACCTATTATATTTCCAAAACTACTTTGAGCTAAATCTGGTAATATTATTGTTCTTCCATGAAAATCTTTATTAAAATCAGCAATTATAAATAATCCTTGAAAGATAGTAGAATATTTTGTTCTACCTTTTGAATCTTTATATTTCTTTTGGGCATGAATATCAGAAAACTGTATTTTTGTAGAATCAATTTCTCCTACAATAAAATCATTTCCATTGAATTTATCAGGCTTTGAAAAAAGCTGCGAATTATTAAAAATTACCTTATTTATATGTAAATTTGCTGAGTAATGAAGATTTGAATCTAATTCTTTAATTAGTGGTTTAATAATATTTTCTTTAAATTCACTTCTATAATCACGTTTCAGATATTTATAAAGAAACGAAGTTAAAGCAAAAAGAACTGCAATAAAGAAAATCAAGATATTAATACTATCATTTTCTCCATAGAAGAAAAAGAAATATACTGTTGCCATATTCCAAAAGATAATTATAAAAATAAATATTATTTGAAAACGAAGTTTTTTTCTTTTTTTTTCAAAATCTTCAAGACTTGAATATAGTTCTGTATTATAAAAACTTGTTAATTCTTCAACTGTTTTACTTACAGGCAAAATTCCACTCCCTTAGATCATTATTTGTCAAATAAATCTTTTACATTTACATTTTCTCTCTGATTTATACTTATTACAAATAAACTCTTTTCTTTATATCCCATTATTTTTGCCATAAAGTTTGTAGGAATCATTTCTATTGCATTGTTATAATCTGTTACTGCTTGATTATAAGCACGTCTTGCTGCTTGTATTTGTTCTTCAACCTCATTTAAAGAAGCTTGTAAATGCATAACATTTTCATTTGCTTTTAAATCTGGATATGCTTCAACAGCAATCATTAAAGAACCAAGTGCAGAACTCATCTTACTATCTAAAGAGATAACTTCATTATCTTCTAGATTATGTTTAATTGATTTTGACCGTAAAGAAGTAACACTTTCTAATAATGTTTTTTCATGAGTCATATATTGCTTTACACTAGCAATTAAGTTTGGTATTAAGTCAAATCTTTTTTTCAATTGCGTATCAATTGATGCAAAGATATTTTCTACTTGATTTTTTTTACTTATAAGTGAGTTGTACATTAATACAAGTATTAAAAGTAAAATAGCAAGTAAAATTAGAGTTATATACATTTGTCTTCCCTTTTTTTTATTGCAAGATTATAGAATGAGATATCTTAAAAAAGTATTATTTTCCTACTTTTACCAGTAAAGCAAAACCAATTGTTCCAGAAATTGTCCAAAATTTAAAGTGATTTGTTGATCATGTAGAAAATTAGGCAGAGTTATCCTAGTGTTTTTGATACCTTTCAAGGTAAAGTATCTTTATTGTTTTTTATAAAATCAATTTATATTGTATAAATGATTTTAAATTCTATGATATTACAATTGTAATAATCACGAATGGTAATACTTTTATATTTAATAAAAAAAGAGATTTAACATACTTAATATAAATAAAAGAATCAAGCTCAAGAAAGATTTTTCAATATTCAGATGTACAAACTCATTTTTTGACTAAAAAAAGCTTTAAAAAAGGCAAGAACTGCAATATACTCTGCTATTTTTTGTTTTATATCCTCAATATTGCCACTTTTACTGGCTTTTACCAGTTTTTGAAATAGTTTAATACCAATCAAATTTAACAATCGTCTGAAATTATAAGTGAGCATAATTAAGGCATTCTCTCCATCAACCTTTGCTTTGCCACGTACTAGGAAATGGCTCCATCCTAGCTTTTGTTTGATTGTCCCAAATGGGTGTTCTGCCAATGCAGCACGCTGGCTTAATCATAGTTCTAGCTTTGGGTGTCTGCATCTTTGTACGGTGTGCTTCAATGAGAGATTCATGTTCCCAACGCCAAAGACGTTTTACAGGTGTTTTATTTGGAAGACATTGTTG
>JBFHGG010000135.1:0-4586 GCA_041583235.1 Halarcobacter sp. | reverse complement strand
TTCAATAAATGGTAACGAATACTAAAAAGGGTGTATTTTTGTTTGCATAAACTTATATTTTATCTTTGATTTATCATAATAATTGATAGAACTGGGAGAAATAAATTAACAATTATTTCTAATTTTAATGATATAACTCTTAATTTATATAATTTTTACGAACTATTAAAGATAATCATATATAATCTAATTTAAGAGAGATCTATTGCTATTATAAGTACTGCAAAATAAAATCTAAACACTCTTGTATGTTTAATAGAATTGTTACCAATCTTTTTTTATATAATTTATCTAAATGCTATAAATGCAACTTTTATCTCTTAAATTTTTTGGTACTAAATTATATAATTATGCTAATATTACTTTAATCATGAGTGTAATCAATTATTACTTTTTTAAAATTGATTAGTAATAATATATAAAAGGACTTTTAAATGGAGATTACATCTTTAAATAAATCTACACTTGCTGAGCAAATTATGGAACAAATTGCTTCTAGCATAATATCAGGTGAACTCAAACCTGGCCAAAAGCTTCCAACTGAAAGAGAATTAGCTTTATTATTCAAAGTATCTAGAAGTAGAGTTAGAGAAGCTCTGAGAGCTCTTTCATTAATTGGATTGATTTCTATTCATCCTGGTGAAGGAAGTTTTGTGACTGAATCAAATTCATTAATTCCTTTTGATACTGTAACTTGGATGTATCATAAAGAATTACAAAATGTAGATGATATTTATGCAGCTAGAAAGCTAATTGAAACAGAAGTTTATCTCTCTTTATATGATCACTTAACAGATGATATTTTAAGAACTGTAAAAGAATATTTTGAAAAAATAATGAATGCTGATTTAAAAAAAATTAGTGAAGAAGAATTTCTAAGCCTTTTGTCTGATATGGATAATTATGTTGGCACAGTATGTGGAAATGTTATTTATACTAAACTTATGCAAACGATAATATTTTTAAGAAAAGATTCTTCAATAAATATTTTAAAATTACCTGGTTCAAAAAAATTAGCCAGAGATTCAAGAAAAAAAGTTTTGAAGTGTCTAGAAGAAGGAAATAGATCTGAGTTTAAAGAAAGCCTAGATACTTTCTATAAAGTTTCAACAAAAAATTTACACTGATTTAGCACATATAAAAAAGTTCTTTAGAATATAAATATTCCAAAGAACTTAAGATAGTATTTTAAACTAACAAATAAATGTTTAATAAAATAACTGAACAACGCCTAAAGAGAAAAATGGAATAAACGTTAGAACAAATAAACAACCTATTAATAGGAAATAGAATGGAACTGCTTCTTTAATAAATTTGTCTAATTTACACTGTGTTACACCACATGTAACGAACATAAGAGTTCCCATTGGTGGAGAAAATGCTCCAATTGCTAAGTTGAAAATAAATATCATAGCAAATTGAATCTCATTTATTCCATAAGCTGCTGCAACAGGAGCTAATAGAGGAACTAATACAATCATTGCTGCATTACCTTCTATAAACATACCTACAATCAATAAGAAAATATTAACAATAATTAGGAAAATATATTTGCTGTTAATTGTAGAAACAATAGTTTCTGTGATTGTTTGTGGAATTCTTTCTTTAGTAAGAATCCAAGCAAAAGCTGAGGCAGCACCAACTATTAACATAATAGCTGCAGTTGTAGCAACAGTTTCTTTTAATCCTTCAATTACATTTTCTAAAGTCATTTCTTTATATATTAGTCCTAATAATAAAGAGTAAACTATAGCAACAGCACCCGCTTCTGTTGGTGTAAAAATTCCTAATCTAATACCACCAATAATAATTATTGGAAGACATAGAGGCATTATTGCTGGCTTTAGAGCTTCCCAAAATTCCTTATGTGAAATTTTCTCTTTTCTAATTGGAAGATATCCTCTTCTTTTAGATAAGAATGAAACAAGAGTCATCATTGATGCACAAAGTAATACTCCTGGTCCTATTCCTGCAATAAAAAGCTTACCAATTGATACGTTTGCAATAGATCCATAAATAATCATTGCTATTCCAGGTGGAATTAGTGGTGTAATCATTGCAGAAGCTGCAGTAACTACAGAAGAAAATTCTTTTGAAAATCCTTTTCTCTCCATTTCCGGAACAAGCATTTTTGCTTCCATTGCTGCATCTGCTAAGTTTGAACCTGAAAGTCCTCCCATTAAAGTGGAAAGTAGAACATTTACTTGAGCAAGACCTCCTGCCATTCTTCCAGTTAGAACTTCACAGAAATCCATTATTCTCTTTGTTACACCCGTGTAATTCATAAACACACCTGCGCATACAAAAAATGGAACAGCTAATAGTGGTATACTTTCAACTCCAGAAACCATCCTTTGGACTAAAATTATCTGAGAAACACCTGGAGCAAGAACGAAATATGTAATTCCTCCAGATAAAACTGCTATGAAAACTGGAATCTTTGAAAATAACAAAACAAGCATTATTACTGCAGAAATGATAATAATTGTGTGATTATCCATTTTTTACCTCATTTTTACTTTTTCCATTTGCTTTGATAAAATTTAAAATCATCAATGCCAAGCTGATAGGTACTGCTGAATATATTAAATAATATGGTATCCTTAATATATTAGTGGTCCTATCTATTTTTATCATTTGTTTTACAAATACCAGTGATTTGCTAAGTATAAATAGCAAAATTCCAATTATAATTATCTTACCAATGAATTCAACTACTTTTCTTATTTTATTTGGAAGGCTATCGACAATCATGTCTATAGAAACATGATTTTGTGTTCTGAAAGCAACACTTCCTCCAAAGAAAACAATCCATACGAAGCACCAGAGTTGAACTTCCTCTAGCCATATGAAAGGGCTAGAGAAAGCATATCTCATGATAACTCCGAAAAAAGTAATTAGAATCAAAGAAATAAGTGCTACTATTGTTATCGCTAAATCTACGTTCAATAAAGCTTTAATTACTTTATTCTTATTATTCATATTTTTACCTTTTTAGTTTATTTACATGCCTCACGAACAGTTTCATATAAATTTGGAGACCATTTACTACTAAATGTATCTAGAGTATAGAATGCTTTAGCTTTGTTTCTGAAACCTTCCATTACTTCTTCAGATGGTTCAACTATTGTTATACCATCAGCAATGAATTGTTTTTTAACTTGTTCAACAGATTCATCATAAATTTTATTATTGTAAAGTCCTGCTTCATTTGCTGTTGAAATTAGTAATTCTTTTTGTTCATCTGTTAAAGTATTGAAAAACTCTGTTCCACAAATCCATGTTGTGAAGTTCTTAACATGTCCATCAAGTATTATATTCTTTGCAACTTCAGCAACTTTAGCACCGTAAAGAACTGGAAGTGTGTTTTCTAGACCATCAATTGTACCTTGTTGAAGTGCTGTATAAACATCTCCAAAAGACATTGGTGTAGGAACAGCATCTAAAACTTCAAACCCTTTTACTTGAATTTCATTATTAGGAACTCTGATTTTCATACCTTTTAAATCTTCAACTCTATTTACAGGGTCTTTTGTAATTGTATGACGATCACCAAATTTCCAGTTTGAACTCAAAAGCTTAATACCTTTAGCTTCAAGTTTTTTACTCTGTTGAGCATACCAATCACTTTCGATAAGTGTCCAACATTCATCCCATGATTCAAAAAGGTATGGACCAAAAACGATACCAAAATCAGGTACTCCACGATCAGCATAGAAAGCACCATCTGCAAGAGTAATCATAGATTCTCCAGCAAGCATTTGGTCAATTACGTCATTCTTAGAACCTAATTGGCTAGATGGGAATGTTTGAGCTTCCATACTTCCATCTGTTCTTTCATTAATTAATTCAGCCCATTTTTCAACTGCTTGATAAATTGGTTCACCAGGATTGTTCTCGTGGCAAATTCTTACTACAACTTTCTCTTTCCCAGCTGTTTCAGATGCTCCACTAGCAAATACAGAACTTGAGACAACGATTGATAAAATCAACACCATAACGCATGTAATTTTTTTCATAAAAAAAACTCCTTTTATTTTTCAATCTCATTATTGAGATATTAAATTTAAAAAATGTGAATTATAAATAAATTAATTTTTATTTATATTCTAAAATTATGTAATATGTAATTAATGTCTAAAAGACATTTTAATTTAATAAAGTATATTAAAATGTAGCGCCTTTTTATTTTATAAATTGGTACTACCACGGGACCAGTATAGAGGGACGTTTTAAATTTTGTCAACAAGTATTTTTTTATTTATTTCCCTAGCATTTAATCTTCCATCCAGTAAATCTATAATTAGATTTATTTTTATATGATCTAATATAGAACTTTTCATATTCCTATGAATTCGATAGTTTAAGCCTTATTAATTCAAATTGATTCTGAAAAGAATGAATTTTTTATATCTACAGACTACTTGCCTTTTTTTATTATTTGTATCTTTCTTGTGATATCAAATAAGGTGTGGTATCATTTAGGTAGATAAAAGATAGGAGAATACATTGAATCTGATTTTATAAGTATTAGAGATATTACTCCTATTTATTACTTTACGCTCTCTCTAATACAGGATCTTGAT
>JBFHGG010000134.1:0-4677 GCA_041583235.1 Halarcobacter sp. | reverse complement strand
TAATGTATCTATTAAATTTACTAATTCTAAATATCTATCATTGCTTGTTGTAAAAACAAAAAATCTTGAAAACATTCCATAATATAAAGCTCTAGCTTTATTTATTTTAACATCGTTCATCATAAGCTTATCCCCTCTTTATTATTATAATTTTCTGGATTTTCCATATAACTTTTCATCATAACTTTTGGTTTACAATCTTCACAACAGTAAAGTGTTTTTTCTTTAATTGGATCAGCTTTAAAAATAGGTGCCATAATTGCAGCAATTTTTTCAACTGCTTTTTTTGTAGCAAACTCTTTTCCACATTCAACACATGCAAATAAATCATCTTTTGCTAAAATCTCTTCTTTAAACCATGAAGGTGTTAATTTAATTACATCTTGTTCTATTGTTAAACAATCTACTTCAGGACATGAAACTTCACAGTAGCCACATGAAGTACATAAAGAAGGATTTAATCGTAAAGTGTTGTCACTTGTATCTGCAATAAGAGCATTTACATTACATGCTCCAACACAAGATAAACATAATGTACATGTTGATTCATTTACTTTTACATGTCCATAATGAACATGTTCGCCAGTTTTAACTACACCTAAATCTTCTTGACCTACAACTTTTGATAATCTAATAGCAAAAAGTTCTCTTTTACTCATTTCCATATCATTTAATTTGTATTTCGAACCTTTAATAAAATCTACTTCTTCTAAGGCTTTTTTTAGTTCTTCCTCATTCATTACTAATAAAACTGCATCTTTTTGATATTTAGCTTGATAAACTTGATTTAAAATAGAAATAGAATCTTTAGTACCTTTTGATAAGAAATCAGTATAAAAAATTACCTGAGATCCTGATTCTTGTAAAATTGTTAGAAGTGTAGCTTCATGTAAAAATTTTTCTCCTTCAATTTTAAAAGGAAGAATATTCTCTTTTAAATCTACTTCTAAAGATGGGATATTCATTTTATGTGGAATTATTAGAGGTATATGATTTTCATAAAATCTAGCCATTTGAGCAATTGACTCTCTACTTGAAGGTGTATATTCAATTGCACCACTTGGACAAACTGAAATACAACCACCACATCCATGACAATCTATTTGAGAAAATTCTAAATGTTTTTCCTCATCATTTTTAATAATTGCAACAGTTGGACAAACTTCTGCACATTTACCACAAATTTCTTCTCTTCTTTCATGGTATTGACAAATTGTTTTATCGTAAGTTGTAAATTTTTTATATTGATAACTTGAAATATTACTTCTAACAGTTGCCAAAACATCATTTATCGAAGATTTTAAAGGATCAAAACAACCACTTTGTTTCATTCCTAACTCTTTTTCATCAAACCAAATAATTTGATCTATATTTAAAATAGCTTCATCATTTCCATCTTCAACAATCACAGATAAATTTCCAATATGACCATTTATATCTAAAACTATATCTTCTTGAATATGAAATAAATCAAATTCATCAGGTACAATAGATTTTAAAATTTCATTTTTCCACTCTTTGTCACAAATAAGTAAAACTTTATTTGAAACATCTTCACTATAAGTCATATCTTGTGCTAAGTCAAATCTTATTTCATTTACTTCATATAATTTTTCAATATTCTTAATTTTTGAAGCAATAGAATCTTTTGTATTTTTTATATAAAAATCAATTTCATCTGCGACTAATTCAGTATTAAACATATTTGTATTAGAAACAATAAAATCATTATCTTTGTAATCTGTAATTTTATCAGTAACTAGAATGTTTTCTGAAAGTGGGAAATCAAGTCCATTTGAATTGTAATATATGAATTCTTGCATCGCTTATACCTTTTGGTAAAAAATATTTTACCAATTTTAGTAGCATTAAACTTTAAGTTTTCTTAATAAGTTAATTTTTTTTTACCATTATTCTGTAATTTATATTTTTTGGGTAAATTTAAGTTAACAATTATGATATAATTCACTTTTTAAGGGGTTTTTTTGATTAAATATATTTTCACTTTTATTTTAGGTGCTACACTACTTTTTTTTATAGTAAAAGATAGAATATATTTAAATGACACCATATTACTTGGAGCTTCAATTCCTAAAACAGGACTAATGAAGGAGTGGGGTAAAAGTGTTGAGTATGGTACTAATGCTTATTTTAAATATGTAAATGAAAAAAATCTACTACCTGAAAAAAGAAAAATTAGACTTATAACGCTTGATGATAAGTATGAACCAGGAATAACACTTGAAAATACTAAAAAATTTTTAGCAAGAGGTGATTTATTTTCACTTTATGGATATGTTGGAACACCTACAGTAAAAAATATATTACCACTTTTGGAAAAGAATAATATACCTTTTATTGCTCCTTTTACAGGTGCCTCCTTTTTAAGGTATAAAGAGAATAAAAACTTTGTAAATTTTAGAAGCTCCTATAAAGAAGAAATTGAAAAAATTGTAGATTATTTATATTTAAAAAAAGATATTAGAAAATTTGCTATTTTTTATCAAAATGATCAATATGGAGAAGAAGGTTATGTCTCTTTATTAAAATCTTTAGAAAAAAGAGGATTAAAACTTCAAGGTGAAGGTACATATAAAAGAAACACACTTTCAATAAAACATGCTTTTAGTGAATTAGCAAATACACAACCTGAGGCTTTAATAATGATTGGTGCATATAAAGCAAACGCTTTATTTATTAAAAGAGCTAAGGAGAATAAAAATCTAAAAGATACTATATTTTCTACAATTTCCTTTAGTAATGCAGAAGTTATGATTAAAGATTTAGATTTTAATGCAAAAAATCTAATTTTTTCCGAAGTAGTACCAAATTATGATGATTCAAAAATTGATGTAATAAAAGAGTATAAATATTTAATGAGAAGATATTATCCTAAAGAATCTTTAGGTTTTATCTCTTTAGAATCTTTTCTTGCTGCAAAAACTATTGTAAAAGCTATTAGTAATATAAAAGGATTTTTAACACAAGAAAAACTATTAAAGGAATTAAAACTCCTTCCTAAAGATACATTAGATGGAATGCAGCTTGAATATAAAAATACACAACTCTTAAATAAAGTTTATTTATTTAAATATAAAGATTCGGGTTTTGAAGAAATAAATGATTAAAAAAACTAAAAAAAGAAAAAGCTTCTTATCATATATTGATGACTTGCCATTTTCATATAAAACTTCTTTCCTTCTATTTATTATTACAGGAGGTATGATTATTATTATCTTTTTATCTCAAATATCAATTTATACTTTGAAAAATGATTTTGATATTTTATTTGAAAAAAGGACTAAACCTATAATTCAACTTGAACATATAAAAGATACATATAAAATTAATATATATGATACATTTTATGATATTCAAGAAAAAAATATAGATATTAAACAATCAAAAGAAATAATATCTTTAGGACAACAACTTATAAATAAAAGTTGGAATAACTATAAAGAAGTTGCACTTGGTCAAGAGTATGAAAAATCTTATGTAACTAAATTAATTAAAAACCATTTTAGTATAAAAAAAACATCACATAGTGATATTTTACAAAAAAATATTATCCAAATAATTGAAAAAAAGATAAATGAAATTCATAATACAATTAATAAGATAGTAAAACTTCTTGAGAGAAATAGATATAATGAAGCTTTTAAATTAGTAAACTCAATATATTTTGAAATAAACTCTGTAAATATATATCTTACTAACCTTACAAATAATGACTTAAATTTAGCAATTGCGGAAAAAGAAGATACTCAAAAAGTATATTATTTATTAACTTCTATTTTAAACCTTTCAATTGTATTTGTATTTGTATTTTCAATTGTATTATCTATATTTGTAATTAATCACTTTAGGAAACTTCATATAAATCTTGAGGATGCTGTTAATAAAAAGACAAAAGAACTTCAAGAAATAAATGATTATCTTGCAATTAAAATTAAAAAAGAAGTAGCAAACTCTAGAAAAAAAGATTTAATTATGTTCCAACAATCTAAACTTGCTAGTTTAGGTGAAATGCTTGGAAATGTTGCCCACCAATGGAGACAGCCTTTAAGCTCTTTAATGATGATAATACAGTCTTTTCAAACAAAAATGAGTTTTGGTAAACTCTCTTATGAATTTGTAGAACAAAAAGTTGAAGATGCTTTACTACTTAGTGAAAATATGTCGAGCACTTTAGATGATTTTCAAAACTTTTTTTCACCTAATAAAGATAAAACACACTTTAAAGTAAAAGATTGTGTAGAACACTCAATGCAACTATCTAAATACTTATTAGAAAAAGAGAATATTATAATAAAACATATAATTGTTGATGATCTAGAAATTTATGGTTTTTATAATGAACTTTCGCATGTATTTTTAAATATTATTTCAAATGCAATAGATGCATTAAAAAATAATGAAAAAGAAAAAAGAGTTAAAATTGTAATAAAAAAACATAACGATGATATTAGAATTAATATTTATGATAATGCAGGTGGAATTGAAGAGAATATAATACCTCATATTTTTGAACCTTATTATACTACCAAATATAAAAGTGCAGGAACTGGTATTGGATTATATATGTCAAAACAAATTATTGAAAAACATATGAATGGTATTATTAAATGTAAAAATGTTTTTAATAAAATAGATGGAATAAATTTAGAATATGGT
>JBFHGG010000133.1:0-4707 GCA_041583235.1 Halarcobacter sp. | reverse complement strand
TATTAAAAGAGAATTTATTATATATAGCAACAGCTAAAAGTACAATTGATATATTTGATACAAAAACTTCTTTATTAATTAATAGTATAAAAGTACCTAAAATAAAAGATTTTATGGGAGATATTATAGATGCTAAAATTTACTCAGTAGATGTGATAAATGATAAAGTTTTGATTGTTTCACAAGGTGCACATGGATATAGAGAAATCTATGAATATGCAAACCAAAAATTAAATTCACTTATCACAATCGATAAAAAGATGTATGTAGCAAAGGCAAAATATATAAATGATAATCAAATTATTTTATCATTATTAGGTAATAGATTATTTTTATATGATATAAAAGAAGATAAACTATTATGGGAAAAACAAGTTTCCCAATCGAAGTTTTCTGATTTTGCACTAACTGAAGATAAAAGCAAAGTTATAATAGCAGATGAAAGCGGTTCATTAAAATCAATTATCACAAAAACTGGAAAATTAAAAAAAATATATTCAGGCGTAAATGTTGATAATGTATTTCAAGTAGATACCAAAAATGGAGTTATTATAACGGCAGGTCAAGATAGACGTTGTGCTATTTATGATAAATTTAACCAATACTACAAAAAAGCAGAATTTTTAATATATAGTGCAGGATTAAGTCCTAGTGGTAGAATTGCGGGATATGCAAATAACGAAGAGAATGATGTTACTATTTTTGACACAAAAAGCAAAAAAGAGTTATATACTTTAAGAGCTCACAAAATGACATTAACAAATATACTTTTTAAAAATGAAAAAGAGTTATTTTCTTCAAGTGATGATAATGAAGTATATTACTGGAAAATAAACTAAGGAGAATTATATGAATGTTTCAAGTATTGTAGTACAGACTAGACCAGAATTTGTTGAACAAGTGGTAGAGGATTTAAAGAACTGTGGTGTTTGTGATTATCACATGCATGATGAGATTGGAAGAATCATTGTTACTATTGAAGGTGAAGGTGTATCTGAAGAACTTAAAAAATTAAAAGTTATTGAGAGTATTCCTCATATTGCAAGTGCTGATATGCAAATGGCTTATAGCGAAGATGAATTAGATGATCACATGGATGTATTAGAAAACTCTGATGCAGTGCCTCATATGCTTCATGACGATGATTTAAAGCCAGAAGATATTATTTATAATGGAGACCTTAAGAAAAAAGATTTAGAAGGTTTTACTAAACAATTTGATAACACAGGTAAATAGATAGGATAATAAAATGCAATATAATCAAAGTGAATTTTTTTGTGAAACAATTGTTCCTAAAAATGAGTTAATAGTTTCAAGAACTGATTTAAAAGGGATTATTACTTTTGCAAATGATACATTTGCTAGAATTAGTGCTTATGAGATTGATGAATTAATTGGTAAATCTCATAACTGCGTAAGGCATCCTGATATGCCAAAGGCAATATTTAAAGATCTTTGGAAAAGTTTGGAAGAAACAGGTAAATGGTCAGGATATGTAAAAAACTTACGTAAAGACTTTGGTTTTTATTGGGTATATGCAGAAATTTCAGGAGTATATAAAGATGGAGAGCTTGTAGAGTATAAATCTATTAGAACTCCTATCTCTTTTGAAGATAAAGTTTATTATCAAAAAAAATATGATGAAATAAAAAAACAAAAAGGCGAGCTTGTAAGAATAGTTTCTTACGAGTCATATAATTCTTAAAACTATAACTCAAAAAGGCATTAGAATATTTAATAAGATGTTCTAGTGCTATCATAAATCAATCTATTCAATCTATATTTACTCAAAAAATAAAATACTAATATAATCTATTTAAAAAAAATAAATTTTTTATGCAAGTTAAAAATCTAAAAACAATTAATTTTTGAAAATTTAAAAAAATTTAAAAATCTTTTTTCTTAAATAAAAAGAAAAATCTAATGAACATATATTCAGTTAAATAAATTTTAGAAATTACTTTAATAAAATAATATATACATAAGTTTTACTTATCATAAATTAACAAAACCACCATTATTTAAGGAGTTTTAAAATTAAAGTTTTCTTAATTAAAAAATCTAATTATCATTATAATTAATTAATTTTTTTGAAATAATTTTTGAAAAAAATAACAAAAATATTTTTTTTCTTTTAATCGTTTTATTTATTGTATGAATATTTATTCATACTTTGATATAAGTCAAGAAAATTAATTTAAAATAACTTTATACTTACATAGTAATTTGAAGGATTAAGTATGAAAAAAAACAAAATCGTAGTTTACGGTTCAATTTTAAGTTTTCTAATCGCTATTGGTCTCTTTGGTTACACTGTATATGCATCAAAAATGTTGTCATATCTATCTAGTGATCCTAAAGCTTGTATAAACTGTCATACAATGAACTCAGCTTATACAACTTGGTCAAAAAGTTCGCATAAAGATGTCGCAGGTTGTATTGACTGTCACTTACCGGTTGGTGATGTGGTAGCTAAATACAAATCTAAGGCAATTGACGGATGGAATCACTCTGTAGCATTTACAATGAACACTTATGAAAATAATATTGACATAAGTGAAGATGGTGCAAATAGAGTACAAGCTAACTGTATTAGATGTCATGGAAATCTAACTGATCAAATGGGAATTAATGCAGACAAATATCATAGCGGTGATGAGAACAGTTTAAAAGCTGATCGTAAGTGTTGGGAGTGCCATAAGTATACACCTCATGGCAAAGTGCGTAGTTTAACATCGACTCCATATAGTCTTGGTGTTAAAGACAGATTGAAATAAAGGAAATAAAAGAGATGAGAAAGTATAAATTTTTACTAGTAGCTTCTTTAATTGCTATAGGATGTATGACTGCTCTAGTTGCATCTATAAATGAGAAAAAAGTAGAACAAGAACAACTTAACAGTGTTCCAAAAATGGACAGATGGGAAACTAAAAACGAAGAGTTTAAAAAAGTTTATCCTAGACAATATGATTCTTGGAAACAAACAAAAGAGAGTGATGAAATTGAGGATATGTTAAAAAAATATCCTGAGTTAGTTGTATTATGGGCTGGATATGGTTTTGCAAAAGATTACAATGCTCCAAGAGGACACTTCTATGCAATAGAAGATAATAGAAACTCTTTAAGAACTGGTGCACCAACAGATGCAAAAACTGGACCAATGCCAACTGCATGTTGGACATGTAAATCTCCTGATGTTCCTAGAATTATGGATGAAAAAGGTGATATGGAATACTTCACTGGTAAATGGGCTAAATATGGTTCAGATATCATAAATCCTATTGGATGTGCAGATTGTCATAACCCTGAAACTATGGAATTATCAGTAAATAGAAATTATTTAGATGCTGGATTAAAAGCTTCTGGAGAAAAAGGTTTAGCTGATGCAACACACCAAGATATGAGAACAATGGTTTGTGCACAATGTCACGTTGAATACTACTTCAAAAAAACTCCTTTAGCAGATGGTAAAAAAGCAGCAGTTGTTACTTTACCTTGGGCAAATGGAACTTCAGTTGAAGCTATGGAAGAATATTATGATAATATTAATTTCAAAGATTGGACTCATAAAATTTCTAAAACTCCAATGTTAAAAGCTCAACATCCTGGTTATGAAATGTGGAAAACAGGAGCTCATGGTAAAAACAATGTATCGTGTGCTGATTGTCATATGCCATATAAAAGAGAAGGTGGAATTAAGTATACTGATCATAAAATTGCTAATCCTTTAGAAAATATGGATAACTCTTGTATGACTTGTCACAGAACTAGTGAGCAAGCTTTATTAACAACTGTTAAAGAAAAAAGAGATAGAAGAGACGAATTACATAAAAAAGCTATGAAACAACTTTCATCTGCACACTTAGAAGCTGGTAAAGCTTGGGAAGTTGGAGCAACTGAAGCTGAAATGGCACCAGTATTAAAAGATATTAGACATGCACAATGGAGATGGGACTACACAGTGGCATCACACCCTGCATTCTTCCATGCACCAGAAGAAGTATTAAGAGTTCTTGGAACTGCTTTAGAAAAAGCTGGAAACGCTAGAATCAAATTAGCTAAAATCTTAGCTAAATATGGAGCTGCTGATTATGTTGCACCTGCATATGATTCAAAAGAAGAAGCTCAAGAAATTATTGGACTACCATTTGAAAAACTGGTTGATGATAAAAAGAAATTTAAAAATGGTCTTTTAATTGAATGGAAAAAAGAAGCTGAAGCAAAAGGAATTTATAATCCTGAAAGTACAAAAGGTATTGAAGATAAAACTTCTTACTAAGAAACACTTCAGATTTATATAAAGAAGGGAAGTTATAATGACTTCCCTTCTTTTTTTTTATGATAAATAAATAGCATAAAAGTTTTAATATTAGAAATGCTATTTCTTAATTATAAAAAGGCTGAGAACAATGAAAAAACTTTTAAAAAATATTTTGTCACTTGAAATAATGGTTGTACTTATGCTTTTAATGGCATTTTCATGTGCAGTTGCAACTTTTATAGAAAATGATTATGGAACCCTTGGTGCTAAATCAGTAGTGTATGGCCAAACATGGTTTGAAACTATTATGGTAATTTTAACACTTGGAGTTACTGCAAATATCATTTGGTTTAAAATGTATAAAATCAAAAAATTCTTTATCTTTATGATTCATATCTCATTTATTTTTATTCTTATTGGTGCAGGACTTACTAGATACTTAGGGT
>JBFHGG010000132.1:0-4930 GCA_041583235.1 Halarcobacter sp. | reverse complement strand
TTGAGAGGATCAGTTGAATTAAGCATTTTATTATAATAAGTAAAAGAAGGACCTACTCCAGTAAATAATTCTATTTGGTCACTAGCATTTATACGATAAACAAGTCCAGGAGTTACTTTATAACTTCCGTAGGTCTTATCTTCACCAAGAAATGAAAATTTAAGACTTGTACCATAATTCTTACGGCCATAATACTTATAAAAGTTTATTTCTATTCCTGATACAAGCGACCGATCATTTTC
Organism: Halarcobacter sp.; assembly: GCA_041583235.1. Taxonomy (GTDB): domain Bacteria; phylum Campylobacterota; class Campylobacteria; order Campylobacterales; family Arcobacteraceae; genus Halarcobacter. The sequence continues at coordinate 4,688 of JBFHGG010000132.1, read as the reverse complement.
AAATATGGGAGAAGTTGTTCCACCTAATATTAAATTCATTGAATAATATTCATCAACAAAAATTTTCTCAGTTTTCTTAATAGGTTCCTTATTATTTAATAGAGAAACATCTCCTTCTAAAGTTACTTCATCTGCTGCAAATAAACTAAAACTAAAAATTATCAAAATAGCTAATAAACTTAATATTCTTTTCATATTTAAAACTCCCATAGTTTTACAAATAAAGTGAACTATTGTTAGCATTATAGCACTAACTTATTAAATCACAAAGTACTTAATAAGTTGCCCATATAATAGATACTAAATTATATTAAATACAATTACCCTTTATATAATAACAAAAATAAAAAATTCTTAAACTTGACAAGTCATCTTTTACTCTTTCAAAAACTTTAATTTTTCTTTCTTATTCAAATGATAATTACAATAAATGTTTATTAGTATCTAATTATACAGTCAAATTCATTATTGAAAATAATAAACTATACCTTAATTTCAAAACAAATCATTATATTGACGACAGTGGGATATCTTCAATTAAATGCATTATAATTTGATTGAACTTAGTATAAGAATATAAATACTCCATGTAACCTACTATTGAATACATAATAAAAAAAATTAAATTACTTTAATCTATAATAATACTTACCCATTTTTTTGGATTATTCATCATGTCTAGCATTTCTTCTTCAGAATTATTTTTTAAAAAGGTAATTCCAATCGCTTTATTTGCACCATCAAAGAATTCTATTTTATCTTTGGGGAATTTATATAAAATTGTATCAAATATTTTTTCTTTATATTTAGGTTTAAATTTAATGCTTCTCATAATTCCATCCTTGTCTGAATGTAAATTATATGTAGAATAATAGTACTCCTGTACATCATTACACTTTAAATCATAATCAACTCGGCCCATCGAACTTTTAATTGTAGCATCTACTAAATTAACATTATCTTTTAACTTTAACAAATCAGGAATCATATTTCCCCCATTTCTAGGTCCACATTCAATAAAATATAATTTATCATTAGAAAATAGCATTTCAACATTAAAAGCACCAAATTGAATATCAAGCAAATTTAATAATCTTGTAAGTTCTATTTTTATAAATTCAATTCTACTTTGAGAAATCATTAACGGATAACTCTTTCCAACAGGGACTAAAGGATTAACATTTAAATCTCTATGACAATTCAATAATCCCATATATTCTATTTTCCCATTCTTTACAAAAATATCCCCTCCGATTAAATATTCATGATCCTTAACCAAAAATTCTTCAATAATTACTCTTGAGGACCTTGAAAAAGTAAAAGCAATTTTTAAAGATTCTTGGACATCTTTAAAATCATTTGCTACTGAAATACCCTTGCTTCCAGAAGAATCAACAGGCTTAATGATAAGTGGATAGTGCAAGTTATTTAAATTATTTAAAGTAATATGTTGCGAAGTTAGAGACAAAGACAAAGGAACATTAAAATTATTTTCTTCTAAGAAAGCTCTGAACAAATTTTTCTTAGATAGTATTTCAACAGAATGATAAGGATTTGATGGCAATTTTAGCAAATTAGCAACATACGCTGCTGTTGGTGCCGCAGGATCAGAGGCATAAGCTACAATACCAGAAATATCTTCCTTTTTTGCAACCTCTAAAACACAATCAAAATCTGTTGTGCTAACCTGGTAAAATTTATCGGCTATATATTGACCTGGGTTATCAGGTAAGTAATCACATAAGACTGTATAATATCCGAGCTCATGTGCTGTTTTTATAGCGACTAACTGTTGTTTTGAGCCACCAAGTAACAAAATTTTTTTCATGCTTATACTCCTACTTTAAAGATGGTAAAAATCGGTGTTAATAGATAAAAAATCAAAAATTAAGTAAATAAATATTTGACATATTAAAAAATCACATCTCATTTAATATAATATCAAGTACATGTCTCATGTCTTTTATGTTATATCGTTGATCACAAGGAATTGGTAAAATATTTGTAACAAACTCTTTTTCATATTTGTAACTATCTAATTTTTGTAAATCCGGCCATAATAATGGTATATAAACCTTATTTTCAATTAGCTTTTTTCTTATTTTCTGAGCATTTTTAATATTCAAAGGATAGCAAAATGGTCCTTCAATGTGATGAAATTTAATAACATTAATCGGATCTAAAGTTATAGCCAATTCTTTAAAATTTTTATTTCTAGATTCAATTATATGATTATAATCAATAAGCTCCAGCATTCTATTTGTGAGTTTTGACATTTTCCTAAGTGGTAAATCTTGATAGGATTTTTGTGTTTCATTATACAACTCATAATATTGGCTAGCAGTATGAGAATATCTCCCAAAAATGTGCTCAACTCGTTTATTTGAACAATCTATTTCTAAATCTCTATCTAGGAGAATATCTGTATAGAGATAGGCGCCATCTGGTACTCCAAAAAATTTTCGGCAAGAATAGATAGTATCAATATTTTCTACATGTTTTTGAAAAAAAGAATGTGTATTATCTACGATAATATTATTATATTTAATTTTAAAATTTTTTATCTTATCATTAGAAAAAATCCCATAATAATTTACAATTAGTAAATACTCATCATCATTTAAGGACTTATTGAAATTAGGTTCGAAAACTTTATTAATGTGATAATAATCAAATTCAATATTCTCCCTAATTAATACTTTTGAAACGACATTACATAAAAAATATGGTATATATATTTTTCTAATATTTTTAGCTTCCAAAATATATAACAAAGCATTTCTTGCTAAATTTAAAGGTATTGCATTTTTATGATACACATTACCCCGAAAAGAATCATCAAATTCGAAATAACCGCCAATTTCTTTCATATATATTTTCCTATTTTAACTAAATTAATTATATCAATTAATATTTTTTATAAGTTTCTATTTAATAATTTTTATTATATCAAGAACTGAACAATAAACCCATTAACTGGAATTTTTAAAAATCTAAAACATATCCAATTTAATCTTCCATATAAATTGTTTGCATACAAAATAATATTAAATACGGTCTTAGACTAATTTTCATTTTCAATATTAGACTCGTGGAATTCACTTCTCAAAATACTCATTACAATTAAATTAACAAATTCTCCATTTTTGTAAATGGCATTTCGTTTTAAACCTTCAACTTTAAAACCAAGTTTCTTATATAAAGAAATTGCCATAGAATTATTTTCTAAAACATTTAACTCAATACGATTCAAATTCAAGTTATTAAAACCATGAAATAACATCTGTTTTGAAGCTAGAAAACCTATACCTTTACTTCTATTTCCAGGATTGCCAATCATAATAAAAAAAGAGGCACTTTGATTTAAATGGCTTATATTTAATAAACCTATTTGTCCTAAAATTTCACATTCCTTTTCAGTTTCAACAATAGCACATCTAACATTCACATCCCGATGATTCATATAATTATTAAACCAAATATTATCTACATCAATATTAATATACCGAAAGGGAGCTACGACATAGTCGATTAAATCTTTATCATTTCTCCATTTGTTTATATATTGTAAATCGTCTTTACAAAGTTCTCTTAATTTAATCATTTTGATAACACCTCTCTTATTAATATTAATATATTTAAAGAACATATTTAAATATTTTTATACATGCTCTCATAATATTTTTGGTACTCTTTGCTAACAACCCTGTCCATCCAACCTTGATTATTTAAATACCACTTAATTGTTAATATAATTCCATCTTCAAACTTTGTTTCTGGATACCACCCTAAGTCATTCTTAATTTTAGAGGGATCAATTCCATATCTTCTATCATGGCCTTTTCTATCAACTATATGCTTAATAAGATCTTTTGAAATACTATTGTCTACATTCTTTTGTATATAATCAATTATTGAATTAACAATGAATATATTAGGTTTCTCATTATGACCACCAATATTGTATATTTCTCCAACAGTTCCATTCTCTAATACCAAATCTATAGCTTTACAATGGTCTTCAACATATAACCAATCTCGTATCTGCATACCATCCCCATAAATAGGTAATTCCTTATGATTTAAACAGTTATTAATCATTAATGGTATTAATTTCTCAGGAAATTGATATGGTCCATAGTTATTTGAACATCTTGTTATATTTATTGGAAGTTTATAAGTATCACTATATGCTTTTACATATAAATCACCTGAGGTTTTGCTTGCTGAATAAGGACTGTGTGGGTCTAAAGGAGTATTTTCTCTGAAAAATCCTTCTTTACCTAGAGAGCCATAGACTTCATCTGTTGATACTTGAAGATATTTAACACCTTCTTTATAAATATCTTCACCAATACTCCAATGCTTTTTAGACATTTCAAGCAAATTTAGAGTTCCTTCAACATTTGATTTTAAGAAAATCTGTGGATTTTTTATACTTCTGTCAACATGACTTTCTGCAGCAAAATTAACAACGTAATCAATATTATTATGCTGGAAAATTTTATCTACTAATTCTTTGTCGCAGATATTACCTTTTATAAAAAAATATCTTTTATCATTTGAGGCATCACTGAGATTTTCAAGATTACCCGCATATGTTAAACAATCAAGATTAATTACTTTTATTTGTTCGTGTATCTTTAATATATATTTAATAAAATTAGATCCGATGAAACCTGCGCCAC
>JBFHGG010000131.1:0-5235 GCA_041583235.1 Halarcobacter sp. | reverse complement strand
GTCGTGATTCTGCAGTTGAAAGTTATGAAGATATTAAAAATTCCCTTAAAGGAGCAGATATTGTATTTATAGCTGCTGGTTTAGGAGGTGGAACTGGTACTGGAGCTGCTGCTATAATTGCAAAAGCTGCAAAAGAAATAGGTGCACTTACGGTTTCTGTTGTAACTAAACCCTTTACTTGGGAAGGTAAAAAAAGAGCTGGTTTAGCTAATCTTGGACTTGAAGAGATTAAAAAAGTATCTGATTCAATTATTGTTGTACCCAATGATAGATTATTAGAAATAATTGATGAAAAAGTTGGTATGAAAGATGCTTTTAGAATTATAGATAATATTTTATATCAAGCAGTAAATGGAATGACTGAGGTTATTTTAACTCCTGGTAATTCAGATATTAATACTGATTTTGCTGATGTTAAAACAATTATGCAACATCGTGGTATGGCCTTAATGGGAATAGGAAAAGCAAAAGGTGAAAATGCATCACAAAGAGCTTTAGAAGATGCTATAGATTCCCCATTACTTGATAAGGTATCTTTAGGAGGGGCAAAAGGTATTTTAATTCATTTTAATATTCATCCTCAAGTTTCATTATTTGCTATTAACGATGTAATGTCTAGTATTCATGATACAATTGATTCTAATGCCGAAATTATTTTTGGTACAACATCTGATAATACTTTAGAAACAGATGAAGTGAAAATTACCATTGTAGCAACTGGATTTGAGTCTAAAAATGATTCAAATAACACAATTATTGAAAAAGATGTAAGTGAAGAGAACTCTTCAAAACTTACTTCAGATGATGAAAACTATTTAGATATTCCACCACTTATGAGAGATTATAAAGTTCAATATCATATAGCTTAGAAATAAAAAGAGTAGTGTTTTAATATTACTCTTTTTATTTTTTAATTACTCTTCAAAAATTACCACGTCATAAGAACTTTTTTTAATTACTAAAGCCTTAGAGTTTGGCACTACACCAAATTTATTAACATTTTTAAGTTTTACTTTATAAGATTCGATACTTACTTCTAAGGAGTTTATTTTTTCATTTAATTGTAAAATAAGATCAACTCCCGCTAAGTTTATTCCTAATTCTCTAGTTAAGGTTAAAACATATTTTATATGATCAATATCTTTTTGTGAATAAAGACGAATCTTACCATTTGTTCTAGAGGGTGTAATTAAACCTTCTCTCTCATATTGCCTAAGTGTTTGAGGATGTATACTTAAAATCTCTGCAACTGCTGAAATTAAATAAACTGGTTCATTGTATGCATTTGAATCCATAACTTAACCTTTTATATAGTTTCTGGTAGCTTATCTTTAAGCATAGTAACTAAATCTTCATCAAGTTCATTAACTTTTGGTAAAACTATATTTGCTTTTAAATATAAATCACCTTTACTACCAGCATTTCTATTTAAAACTCCTAATTCTTTTACTCTAAATCTTTGATTTTGTTTAGTATTTTCTGGAACTTTTAGGGTAATATCTTTATGAATAGTTTTTATTTCTACTTTGCCTCCAAATAGTGCAGTTTTTAAAGGGATATCAAAAGATTTTGTAAGAGTATATTCATCTCTCTCATAAACAGGACTTTTTGATACATTAACTTTAATAATTAAATCTCCTCTTTGACCTTGATAAGATTTACCTTTTCCCTTTGCTCTAATTTTTTGACCATCTTTAATTCCTTCTGGAATTTTAATATCAAATGAATCATTGTTTAAAGAGATGTGTTGTTTCCCACCAAGAATTGATACATCAAAAGCAATAGTAATTTGGGCTTGTGTATCTAAATCAGGCTCTGCAAATCCCCCTTGTCCTCCAAAACCACCGAAGCCACTTTGAGAGAAACCAGAAGATCCAAAACCTCCACCACCTTGCCCAAACATTTGTCTTAGAATATCATCTAAATCTACATTTTGACCTTGACCTTGAGCAAAATCATGGAAGTTTTGTCCTCCAAACATTTGATCTCCATATTGGTCATATTGTTGCTTTTTCTCTTTGTCACTTAAAACTTCATAAGCTGCATTGATTTCTTTGAATTTTTCTTCTGCATCTTTATCTTTATTTACATCTGGATGATATTTTCTTGCTAATTTTCGATATGCTTTTTTTATTTCATCAGCAGATGAGTTTTCATTTACTTCTAATGTTTCATATAAACTTTTTGCCATTTCTTTTCCTAATAATTTATTCTATTTTAGAGATATTTTATCATAAACTTGAGTCAAAGTCAATCAAGTTTATGATATAAATTAATATACTTGAGTCATAGCTGCTAAGTGTAAAATATGATTTTAAGAGATTTTAATCATATTTGTGATAATTTTACTTATGTTTAAAAAAGATGAATGGACTCAAAAAGAACTCTTTAAATATACTAAAGAGTTAGAAAAAGAAAATATTAAAGTTGTTTTAATTGATACTATATTAAAGCCTATTGACAATATAGAAACCATGCTTTACAACCCGTATGAGATGGAATTAATGCCTAAAAATACGGTATTTGTATTTTATTGTGATACAGGTAAAACTACAAAAGAGAGATTAAGTTATTATAGAAAAAAGTTTCCTTTGTATAAATGTGTTAGTTTACGTGGTGGTAGAGGTTATTGGCGACCAAACTATCAATTATTAGAAGAGATTGGAAAAAATGTCTAAAAGATATGATTATATAATTGTGGGTGCAGGAATTGCAGGATGTAGTATTGCTTACTTTCTTTCAAAATATTCAAAATCTATTTTACTAATAGATAGAAATTCAGATGTAGCGCAAGGGGCAAGTGGAGCTGCTGGTGCTTTTTTATCTCCACTTTTAGGAAAAGAGAATAAATTTAAGGATTTAGTAAATGAATCTTTGAACTTTTCAACTTCATTTTATAAAGAGAATATAGCAGAAGAAATAAATAATTGTGGAGTTGTTAGAATTCCAAAAAATGCTCAAGATAGAGAAAAGTTTGAATCTTATAAGCCTTATATGGATTTTCCTTATACAGAAGAAGGAGAAGGGTATTTTTTTGAAATTGGTTCACAAGTAAGTGCTTATGGAATTTGTAATTTTTTGTCAAAAGGTGTAGAAAAAGCTTTTGATTATGAAGTTAATTATATTAAAAAAGAAGATAATCAATGGTTTATTAATAGTGATTATAAAACAAATAATTTGATTTTAAGCACAGGTGCTGATGTTGAATTAATTGAAGAAGAATATTTTAAGATTAGAGCAGTTTGGGGACAAAAAATAGAAATTTATACAACAACAAAGATAGAAAAGAATTACCATAAAGAGTGCTCTTTGTCTTATTCTAAGTTTGTAGAAGAAAAAAGAAAAAATCGTGTTGCAATAGGGGCTACTCATCATAGATTAAATTGTGATGTTGATATATGTAATCTTTGCATAAAAGGTGCAAATATTAATAAAACTTCATCTCATAGTTATAGTATTGATACTCTGAATAAAGATACTGAAAAACTATTGACTTTAGCAGGCGAAATTAAAAAATTAGATGATATTGAAGTATGTGATATTAAAGTTGGAGCAAGAGCTTCTAGTATGGATTATTTTCCAATGGTTGGAGAAGTAATTGATTCAAAAAAAACTATTGAAGATTTTCCACATTTAAAAAATGGTTCTTTTATTAAAGATGAAATGTTATCAAGTATAGATAATTTATTTGTCTTAAATGGTGTAGGGGGAAGAGGTTTTGTCCTATCTCCATTTTTAGCAAGTAATCTTGTAGAATATATTGTAAATAACAAAAGTTTGAGTAAAGATATAACAACCCATAGATTATTTAAAAGATGGGTTAAAAAATATAATTAATCAAAAATTAATTTTTTAAAGATAGAATCATTTGATTAAATTTTTAAGAGGGATATAATGGCAAATTTATTTAAAGTAGTGTTTTTAGGGTTGGCAGGTTTTGCGCTTTTAGTTTTTTTAACAGCAGAAAAACCAAAGCAAATTATTGCAAATGATAATGTAGTAAATATTGTAAAATATGATGCATTACCAGAAGTTTTTGAACTAGTTGGAAAAGATAAGGAGATAAAAAAAGAATCATTATTTAAAAAGAATGAAAAAATATTGATTGTTGTTGGTAATCATGATTCTTTATCAATAGTAAAAGACTTACCAAAGTATTTTAAAGTAGAACTTCCATATGTAATGGTTGCAAATATTTCAAGTGCTCCTTGGTTTGTAAAAAAGATGTTTATTCCAGGTAAACTTGAAGATTTAAATGAGGGAACTAATATTCCTATGATTTATGATTTTGACGGTGATATGGTAGATGCATTAAACCTTAGTGATAAAACAAAAACTAAGTACTTCGCTTATATATTAACTAAAGAAGGTACTATTTCAAAAATATATGAAGGTAGTGTAATAGAGGGTGCTTTAGATGGTTCTATGAATGAATCTGAAAAGAAAGCAGCTTTAGAGCCACTTTCAAAATTATTATAATAAAAAAAGGAGTTTAACTCCTTTTTTTATATTTTTACTCTTTTTTTTTTCTAAATTATCAAAACTTTTTAATTTACTTCATTTTTATAAATTTTTTTAAAGTTTATTGTCTTATCATTATAAACATATTTTTAAAGGAGATATAATAATGATAAATATATTTAAAATTGACGAAGTAAAAGCTCATTGTGACGTACCTTGTGGTATTTATGACCCTATTGCTGCACAAATTTCCGCATTAAGTGTAATAAGAATGGTTGATCTAATGGAAGGTTTAGAAAATAATGGAAGTTTAGAATATATTAATACTGTATCTAGACATATAGCAGTAAAAGAAGAAGAAGCTGAAAAAGTAAAACATGAAGTTAGAATAATTTGGGGAGATTTTGTTAAACCTCCAATGATTGAAAAATATCCAAATATTCACTCTTTAGTTCATAATATTATGGCTTTAGGAAGTGCTAATAGACAACATGTATCAAGAGCAAAAGCTGTTGAACTTTTAGAAGCAGTAAATGAATTTGCAGAAATTTTCTGGGCTCTTAAAGAAGTAAAAACTAAAAAAGTAAAAGCAAACTATCTTCCTGGTGAGGAAATTGTAGTTCCTGCATAATATATGTTTAAATTACTAAAAATTAAAGGGGACTCTATGTTCCCTTTTTTTAAAGATAAAGAAAAAGTTCTTTGCTTGAAACCTTTTTTTTTCAATAAAATAAAACAAAATGATATTATAATTTTTAATCATGAAAAAGAGGG
>JBFHGG010000130.1:0-5610 GCA_041583235.1 Halarcobacter sp. | reverse complement strand
TGTTGAAGTTTTTTGAAGGTATGTATTTTGTCTCATCTTATGTTGTACCTTTAGTAATAAAGTGTACAGATAACAATAGTTAAAGTTATGAAATATGTGTAGTTTAATGTGTAGTTTGTGATTTGGTTAAGAGCTAAAAATAGCTCTAAATCCCAATATGGTACGCCTGGAGGGAGTCGAACCCCCAACCGCCGGGGCCGAAACCCAGTGCTCTATCCAGTTGAGCCACAGACGCGTTTAAATCACATATTATAGTGATTATAGTAGTTTTTAGTAATATTCTAAGACATTTAATCTCGACTTTTTTATGTATTAGAACTTGTATCGCTAATCGAACGCAGATAATACTCTGATTTTCTTTAAAATTCTCTGAAAAAAAGAAGAATCATTCAAATATATATTAGAACTAGATGCTTTTCAAAGTTAATTATTTTGTATTTTACTTTTTTCTATTTTAGAATCAAAATAAGAAGAAAAATCGCTAATACAAAAGAAATACTTTGCCAAAAGAAAACAGGGTTTCTTTCTATTAATGCTGGTTTTGTTCTTTTTAAAAATTGTTCATTTGGATGTTCTAGATCATAAATAAATTCTGATAATTCTTCATACCTATTTTTTGGATTTATTTCAAGTGCTTTTTTCAATGCCTCATCGACCCAAAGAGGAATTATACTTTCATCCTCATAGGATAAGCTATCATATTTTAATTTTTTTTGTTCTTTTTTTGTAGTATATTTTATTACATTTACACCATAAGGGAATTTGCCTGACAACATTTGATATGCAATCATTCCTAAAGAATAAATATCTGAACGGTTCGTTCCTTCTTGTCCTATAAAATATTCAGGGGCAGAGTATAAAGCAGTTCCTTGTAAATGCTCTTGTTCAATCATTGAATTAATATCTTGAATACCTTCAACTCTTGTAGAACCAAAATCAATGATTTTTACAGAACCTGTTTTATCTAATAAGATATTTTGTGGGCGGATATCTTGATGAAGCATTTCTAATCTGTGGAAGGCAAATAAACCCTTTGCAATTTGTTCTATTATATTTCTTACAGTTTCAAGTTTTGCTTTTGGATTATCTATAATCCATTGGGCTAGTGTTTGTCCTTCAATGAATTCTGTTACATTATATAAATAGTTTTGTTTTCTTGTTTGTATATATGATTTTACTACATATGGATTAGAGATTTTTTTTGCTATCCAATCTTCTAGCATAAATCTTTCAAGGTAAGCTTTGTCATTTTGAAGTTCAATTGAAGGGATTTTTATTACAACAGAAGTATTAGTCTCATCATCAAGTGCAAGATATACATGACTTCTAGGACTAGAACTTAAATTTCTTACAATAGTATAGCCATCAAATTTTTCTCTAGCTTCTAGCATAGGAGGAAGAGGTTTTTCTTCTAATTGTTGACTTATCTCTTTTATTTCTTTATTTGGAAGGGTATCAACTCTTACAAGTTGAATAGTTAGATTATCCTTACTTTTATTTTCTAAGGCAGTTTGAACTATAATTTCTGCTGCTTTTTCGTAATGATGTTCGTTTTTTTCTAAGGTATCAATTATAAGTTTCTCTTGAACAAACTCATAAACTCCATCAGTGCAAAGTATAAAAACATCATCTTTCTCAACAGCAATTGCATCATAATCAATAGTAAGTTGTGAATCAATTCCCATAGCACGACTTAAATAACTCTCGTGTTCTGATACATAAAGTCTATGATCAGTAGTTAGAAGTTCAAGTTTTTTGTTTCTTAATCTATAAATTCTAGAATCACCAATATGAAAAATATGAGCGGTAGTTGATTTGATGATTATAGAACTTAAAGTACAAACATAACCTTTGTCTTTATTGTATCTATGTTGTGATTGTTTTGTTTGTGAGTATAACCATGAATTAGTTGCTGTTAAAACTCTACTAGCTGATTTTTTGACAGACCAAGTTTGTGAAGTACAATAATAATCTTCTAAAAAGGAGTTCACAGAGATTTTACTTGCAATATCACTTACATTACTAGAACTTATTCCATCAGCAAGTGCAAGTGCAATACCTTTGTATTTTAGTAAATGATCATTTGGTACATAAATACCATGAAAATCTTGATTTACTTCTTTTACTCCTTTTGTAGAGTATTGACCATATGTAATTGTTAATTTATTGCTCATTCCAAGATTTCCTAGTTAGTTTAACTTATAGGCTTTATGCCTATAAGTTATTAAGCTGCAAGCTTATTTTCTGAAGTTCTTAAATCTCTTTTTGGACTTGTTTTAACATGAGTATAGTAAATCATTAAACCAACAAAGAATAATCCACCAACTAAGTTTCCAAGTGCAACAGGAAGCTCATTCCATAAAAGGTAATCAGCAATAGTAAAATTACCACCCATTATTAAAGAGAATGGGAATAAAAACATATTAACAATAGAGTGTTCAAAGCCCATGAAGAAGAACAGCATAATTGGCATCCACATAGCAAGCCATTTTCCTGAAACTGAAGTAGAAATCATAGCTCCAACAACACCCATTGAAACCATCCAATTACATAACATTGCTCTAATAAACACAGTTATCCATCCAGCAACACCATATTCAGCATATCCTAAAGTTCTAGCTTCTCCAATTGAAGCAACTTTTGTAGCAATTGTTCCTCCATCTGTATTAAATCCCATAGTATATATAAAGGCCATCATAACTGCAACTGTAAAAGCTCCACCAAAGTTACCTAGTGCAACAAGTCCCCAATTTCTTAATACTTGAGGAATAGTTACTCCTGCTCTTTTGTCAAGCCATGCTAATGGAACAAGAGTGAATACACCAGTTAAAAGGTCAAACTTCATAAAATAAAGCATAATAAATCCAACAGGGAAAAGACATGCTCCTAAAATTGCTGAACCTGATTTCATTGCAACTGTAATTGCAAAAACTGCAGCAAGTGCTAAAATAGCTCCTGCCATATACGCTCTAATTAATGTATCTTTTGTAGACATGAATACTTTTTCTTCACCAGCATCAACCATTTTGGTTGCAAACTCAGATGGATTTATATATGCCATAAAATCTCCTTTTGATTTTTTCTTTTTGATTCCCTAATTTTTTAGGCTGAGAGAATTAAACAAAAAGAAGTGAGGAAAAAGATGGGATTTTTTAAAATTAATGTATATAAAATATACAGGAAAGAGATGATTAAGTCTTTAATAAAATTTATAATTAGAAAAAGGAAATTAAATCAGAAAATCTATCATTTATCTATTTGTATTTTTCATACTTTGTTTATTTTTATTAATAGGTAATACCATAAGAAACTCATATCTCGTTCAAGAAAATCTTTTAATGGAAAGTCTAAAAGGAAAAGCAGAGGCAATTTTCAATCTTATAGTAGATATGAGACATTGGAATGCACAGTTTAATGGTGTTTATGTAAAAACAGAAGAACTAGCTCCAAATCCATATTTAAATCCAGGTTATATAAAATCAAACAAAGAAGAAACCCTTGTTTGGATAAATCCAGCTTTTATGACAAGAATGATCTCAGATATTGCAAGTTTAAGGGATGGATTTAAATTAAAAATTACAGGTAATAAACTTATAAATAAAAATAATGCACCAGATGAGTATGAAAAAACTATTTTAGATAAGTTTGATGATAATTTAGACGTGCCATATTATTGGAATGTAAAAGATAATACCTTTAGATTCGTAGGGGCTTTAAAAACAGAAGCAGATTGTTTAAAATGTCATTCTCATCAAGGTTATAAAGTAGGGGACGTAAGAGGTGGAATATCTGTAAGCTTTGATGTAAAAAAAGAGTTTAATCAACTTGAAATGATAAATAAAGATAAAGAACAAACAATATTCTTTCTTATAATAGCAGCAATTGGTTCTTTAATAACACTATTAATTTATCAAAAAATGCAAATTAATGATGAAAAAAAAATATCTGCTTTAAATCAAACATTAGAAATAAAAGTAAAAGAGCTTGATGATTTTAATAAAACTTTAGAATTGAAAGCAAAAGAAGAAATTGCAAAACAAAGAGAAAAAGAGAATCTTTTAATTCAACAATCAAAATTAGCAGCCTTAGGTGAAATGATAGGAAATATAGCCCACCAATGGAGACAGCCTATAAGTGCTGTTAGTGCTATTATAATGAATATAAAATGGACAGCTATTGAACAAGGTGTTGACAAGAATTTTTTAGATGAAAGAATGAAGGAAGCAAATGAACAATTAAAATATATGTCTCAAACAATTGATGATTTCAGAACATTTTTTAAACCAAATAAGGAAAAAGAATATTTTGATTTAAAAAAAGAGATTAAAAAAGCCTATAAGATTTTGAAAGCTTCATTAGAAAATGAGAATATTGATCTACAAATTCATTCTAATTTAGTTATTGATGCTTATGGTTATGCAAACGAATTTTCACAAGTTGTGTTAAATATAATTTCAAATGCAAAATATGTACTGCTTGAGAGAAAAATAGAAAATCCAAAAATAGAAATCTTTTTGTCAAAAGACGAAGAAAATATTTATTGTGAAATTAAAGACAATGCAGGTGGAATTGAAGAAAAATATATAGATAGAATTTTTGAACCATACTTTACAACTAAAGAGCATCATGGGACAGGCATTGGATTATATATTTCAAAAGAGATTATACGTAAACATATGAAAGGTTCTTTAAGAGTTAAAAATACAAATGAGGGTGCAAGTTTTGTAATCTCAATTCCAAATATGAAAGAGGAAAATCATGCAAATTCTTGAAAGATTAAAAACTAAGACAATATTACTAGTAGAAGATGAAGATATTATAAGAGAGAATATTGCTTCAATGTTAAAATTCTTTTTCAAAAATGTATATACAGCAATTGATGGATATGATGGAATAGATAAATATGAAGAGCATCTTCCTGATATAATAATGACAGATTTGAAAATGCCAAATATGGGAGGTTTTGAGCTAATAGAAGAGCTTAAAAAAAGAGTTTTAAAATCATACACAATAATAGTCTCTGCTCATACAGATACTGAACTTTTAATAAAAGCCTTACATGATGGAGTAGATAGATATATTGTAAAACCTGTAACCGAAGATGAACTTTTTGAAGCCTTTGAAGCATATTTTGAAAAACTTGATAAGGAACTACCTACAATAATAGAGTTAAATGCAAATGTAAAAATAGATTTTGATAGAACACAAGTACTTGTAAATAGTGAAGAATTTCATCTAAACAAAAAAGAAGTACAACTTCTAAAATTACTTTGTAAAGATATAAATAAAACCATTACTTACGAAGAAATTGAGTATCAAATCTGGGGAAGTGAATCTATGAGTTTATCTGCTATTAGAAGTGTAGTTAGAGATTTAAGAAAAAAACTTGGGAATGAATATGTTGTAAATGTTTCAGGAGTTGGATATAGGATGAGATAATGATTAATAAAAAGCCTAAAAGGCTTTTTATTAGTTCATATCTGGTTTTGGAGTTTTGTCTGTAATAACAGGAAGTTGTGGATAAGAAACTTCAGGTTTATCTCCAGTTAATGAGTTTAAGAAGATAGTAATTTTTTCTGTTTCTTTATCAGAAATTTTAATTCCTAATTG
>JBFHGG010000129.1:0-5870 GCA_041583235.1 Halarcobacter sp. | reverse complement strand
CCATAAATTTTGAATTGCACAAACTACACTATATTCACCCATCTTTTTTTGACTTGTTTGTCCTAAGATATCTTTTTTGGGTTTTTCATAAAAGACAGCGAGATTTAAATGAGACTCTTTAATTCCTTCAAGTTTTAGTTTCGAATAAATTTCTTTATTTTTAAAAATCTTTTTTGCCTTTTTATTCTCTTTTATAAACTCTTGATATATTTTTTCTCTTTTAACTTTATCTTTAATAATTACAAATTTCCAAGGCTGAGAAAAACCAACCGAAGGAGCGCAATTTGCGGCAGATAATATTTCATCAAGAATTTCATTATCTATTTCTTTATTTATAAATTTATTTCCTCTAATATCTCTTCTTGAAAGCATTATTTCTTTTAAAGTATTAATATTATTTTTATCAAAAAATTTCATTTATTTACCTCTAAATCTTTTTCAAAATATCAAATTTTATTTGATACTCTTTATAATCTTTCATTTTATTTTCTCTTGTAATTCTTTGAATAGAATAATATAAACATGCAAAAAGTAGATACTCTTTTATTATTTCTTTTGTAATATTTTCTCCACTATTTTTGGAATAAACCACTAATACTTTTTCAAAATGGATTTCATTAAAATCATAATCTTCAAAACACCAACTAATAATAAGAACAGCTAAATCAAAATAAGAATTCCCAAAGCAAGCTTGGGCAAAATCATATACACCACTTAGTTTTTGATCTATAAACTTCGCATTATCAGGAAATAAATCCCCATGAATTAAACTATTATTTTCAAGGTTAATATTCTTAATCAATTTATATCTATTTTCTAAATCTTTTTTTAGTTTCTTATCATCTA
This sequence comes from Halarcobacter sp., assembly GCA_041583235.1. GTDB lineage: Bacteria > Campylobacterota > Campylobacteria > Campylobacterales > Arcobacteraceae > Halarcobacter. The sequence continues at coordinate 5,024 of JBFHGG010000129.1, read as the reverse complement.
TTTTATTTAACATTTTTTCAAAATAATCTTTACTATATATATTTTCATTGCTTGTTTTTATATTTTTAATTTTATGAAGTTTAGATAAAAAAAGTGAAATTTCTTCAATCTGTTTAAGAGTGATTTTCTTTGAAATCTTTCCTTCAATAAATGAGAATAATATTGTAGGTTTATTTTCATACAAAACAATATCCTTTGATATTACTTTTGGTACTTTTAAATCTTTTATACAATCTAATATATGTACTTTATTTTCAATATTTTCTAAAGTGGAAGATTCAAAAACCTTAAATATATATTTAGTCTTATTTTCAGCAGTGCATATATACGTAGAATCTGTAATTCCATTTTTTGTTTCATATAAAGATATAAACTTTATATTTGTATTTTCTATAAGTTCATTTATTTTATCTATTGGAAGTTTTGTTATTACACCCAAGAATAAGCCTTTTTATAGTAATATTCTTAAAAAATTAAAGAAGATTTTATTTTGAAAAAATTTCAGCACGGTGGAGAGATTGAATCTTTCGCAAAACAATTAAAATGCAAAAAAGAAGAGATAATTGATCTCTCTTCAAATATAAACTTTATAAAACCAAAAATCAATATTGATTTTAATAAACTTGATATTTCATCTTATCCAACATATGAAAAATTATATAAAATTATATCAAAAAAATATAGTGTAAAAGCTTCAGAAATAGAGCTTTTTAATGGTGGAAGCAGTGCTATTTTTACAATTTTTAGATTTCTTAATTTAAAAGAGTGTTTTATTTATTCTCCTGCATATTTAGAATACAAAAAAGCAGCAAATATTTTTTCTTATAAGCTTCACCAAGTCAATAGATTTAAGAGTAAATTTCAGAATAATAATAAAAGAATTAAAGAAAATTCTTTAGTAGTATTTGTAAATCCTTCAACTCCTGATGGAAAGTATTATAATCTCGATAAATTAATTAAATATTGGATTTCAAAAAAATGTACTATTTTTATAGATGAAAGCTTTTTAGATTTCACACAAAAAGAGTCTGCTATAAAATATTTAGATATCTATGATAAATTATATATTCTAAAATCTATGACAAAGTTTTATTCTAATGCAGGAATAAGAATAGGAACTATAATTTCTTGTAAAAAAAATATTAAAAAAATTAGAGAAAAAGAAGCAATGTGGAAAATATCATCTTTTGATATGAACTATTTAATGGAAGCGATAAATAACAAAAATTTCAAAAAAGAGTCTTTAAAAGAAAATAAAAAAAATAAAAAGCTACTTTATAAAGTTTTAAAAGAACAAAATTTTATTAAAAAAATCTATAAAAGTGATGCTAATTTCTTTTTAGTTAAATTAATAAAAATAAATGCAAAAGAGCTACAAAAAATAGTTTTAAAATATAAGATTTTAATAAGAGATTGTTCAAATTTTGATTTTTTGGATAATACTCATATTAGAATTGCAGTAAAAGATAAGAATTCTATTAAAGTTCTAGAGCAAGCTTTTAAAGAAGTAGATAAAAATGTATCTTGATATTTTTTTACTCGCATATTTCATTGATGCTATTTTCTCTGAATTTTCTAAAATAAAATATTTAAAACACCCAATCATACTAATAGGGAATTATATTTCTTGGTTTGAAAAAATGTATTATAAAGATTCTATTTTTAGAGGTTCTATTTTAACACTTAGTTTAATTTTAATTGTATTTATAATCACATATATCCTTTCCTTAATTGATAATTTAATCTTTCAAGCCCTACTAGCTTCTTTTACAATCTCTTCAAAAATGTTATATGATAGTGTTAAAAATATCCTTGAAGCAAAAGATCCAAAATTTGCAATTTCAATGCTTGTAAGTAGAGATACAAAAGATATGAGTCAAAGTGATATAAATAAGGCAAGCATTGAAACATATGCAGAAAACTTAAGTGATGGAGTTATTGCTCCTATTTTTTATCTTATATTCTTTGGTCTTGTTGGAGCTTTTATTTATAAAGCAATTAATACTTTAGATTCTATGGTCGGATATAGAAATAAAAAGTATGAAAATTTTGGTAAGTTTTCAGCAAAACTAGATGATTTAATAAACTATATTCCTTCACGTATAACTGCTATTTTAATAGCCTTATTATTTAAATCAAAATATGCCCTAAAAAACTTTTATAGTTTTGGGAAACTTCATCCTAGTCCAAACGCAGGTCATCCAATAGCTTCTATGGCTTTAGCTTTAAATATAAAACTTGGTGGCCCTACTTCTTATTTTGGGAAGATAAAAGAGAAAGCATATTTTGGAGAAGGAAAAGAACTTATAGAAAAAGAAGATGTAAAAAAAGCTCTAAAATTCAAATCAAGATTTGATTTATTCATAGTCTTGATAACTATTATTTACCTTTTGAACTTCTTCGTATAAGTAAATATACAAAAAATGGTGCACCTATAAATGAGGTTACTACTCCAATTGGTAAAGAAGAAGCAGTATTCAAATTTCTTGATATAAAATCAGCAAGTACTAAGAAAACTCCTCCATAAAAGAAAACTGGGAATATTAGTTTATGTGCACTTTTTTTGTAAATAATTTTTATAATATGAGGAATTACTAGACCTACAAATCCAATTGGTCCTACAAAACTAATACTTATTCCAACTGCTAAAGAAATTACAATAAGAAGTGTTAGATTTAATCTATTTACATTTAAGCCTTTTAAAAAAGCTGTATCATTTGATATTAAAAGAAGTTTGATTTTATCTTTATAAAAAGAGACTGTAAAGTACAAAATCATAGCAACACTTAAAACAATCAAAGATGAAGAGAAGCCTACAACATCTAAACTTCCAAGAGTAAACCTAACTATTGAATAATTTTCTTGTAAATCACTCATAAAAAATATTAACATCAAACCAGAAGAATAAAAAAATGATAAGGCAATACCAATAAGCAGTATTGCATTTGTAGATACAAGCATTGAGTTTTTATTAATTCTTTGAGAAATTAAATATAAAACTATAATAGTAAGAAAAGAACCTAATACTCCTGATATAGCTAACATAATTGTAGGAAAGAATACAATTGAAATAGCTGTAAAAAGTGTAGTTCCTGATGCTATTCCTAAAGTATAAGGAGTAATAAGTGCATTTTTAAAAATAGTTTGAAAGATTAATCCACTAAGACTTAAAATACTTCCAACAAAAAAGGCTAAGATAATTCGAGGAACTCTTAAATCCCAAAGAATAGTGTAAGAACTAGTGCTTGAATCAAATATATCTTTATAGTTTAAAGATGTATCACCTAAAAAAGGAGAAATAAATATAAGTAAAAAGCCAAATAAATATAATAGTTTTTTCATAAATTTACCACTAAATGATTATCTACTATTTTAATAGAGTTTTGATAAAATTTATTTAGATTATTAAGTTCAAAAAACTCTTGGCTTGAACCAAAAAATTTAACTCTTCCTTCTTCTAAAAAAAGTATTTTATATTTTAAATTATATGCCAAGTCTAAATTGTGAGTTATAATAACTTTTTGTTTCAAAGTACAAGACTTAAATATATCAAATACTTCTTTTATTCTTGATATATCTAAATTTGCAGTTAACTCATCAAATATAGTGATTTTTGCATTATGAATAAGTGAAGATGCTAAAAGTAAAAGTTGTTGTTCTCCACTACTTAAGTTCACACAATATCTATTTTTTACATGTTCAAGTTTTAATAAAGAGATTATCTCTTTTATTTTCTTTTTTGAAATCTCATCAACAGCACTAAACTCTAAATACTCAAGAACTGTAATATATTCATCAAATATTTCTAGTTTTGGTGGAATATAGTTTATTAAATGGGTTCTAATATTTTCATCTAAAGATGAAATATCTCTTTCAAAAAGTTTTACATTATTATTTGTAATTAAATTACATAAAACTTTTGCTAATGTTGATTTTCCTGCACCATTTTGTCCTAAAATTATAAGGTTTTCTTCTATATCTAGTTTAAAAGATATATCATGTAAAATTTGATTATTAAAACTATTTATTTCTAACATCTGTTAATATATCCTTGAAATCTTTTATAAAATATACTACTCTATTACTTGGAATTCCTGCATACTCTTTATCAACAATATAAATTTTTTTCTCAACTGCTGCATTTATAGGTAAATCTAGCCAAGACTTTTTTAAATCATTATGTGAAATATTTCTTTGTTTTATATATGGAGCTAGCATTATTATAATATCTGGGTTCATTTTAATGATTTTTTCTACATTTACTATTGGTTGTGATAGGGATGAAGAGACATAGGCATTTTTATTTCCAGAAGCTTCAATTATATCATTAAAATAAAGATTGTTCCCTGCTACATAAATGATTTTATTTAAATCTTCTCTTGGACTAATTACTACTAGAATCTTTTTATTTGAAACTATATCTTTTATACTATTTAAACTATTATCAATATCCTTTACTAGTTCATTTGCTTTTTCTTCTTTATTTAGAAGTTTTCCAATTGAAGTAATAGTAGTTTTGATTGACTCTAGGTTATTAGTTTTAAATGTTTTTACATTTAAATTTAGTTTTTTTATATTTGATATTAGTTTTTGATCATAATCTTGAGCTAGAATTATACTAGGTTTAGCAATAAGAATTTTTTCTAAAGAAACATTTGAATAACCACCAACTTTTGGTATAGATTTTGATTCTAAAGGATAATCACTATATTTTGTATTTGCAACAATATCTTTTCCACTACCAAGTGCAAACACAATTTCATTTATCGATGGAGAGAGAGTTATAATTCTCTCTCCAAATAAATTTAAACTAAGAAGAAGTATTAAAATTATTAATTTTTTCATTAGAATTTATAGTTTAATCCAACATAAGCACTTCGTTCTGCTGTTGCATAACCATCTACTGTTTGGTAGTATTTATTGAAAATATTATCTAGTTTTAAATAGACTTTTAAATCTCTATTTATATCATAGTTGATTACTGAATTCCAAACTGTATATTTGCCTGTTTGTGCACCTGTTTT
>JBFHGG010000128.1:0-5887 GCA_041583235.1 Halarcobacter sp. | reverse complement strand
CCTGTATCTTGACATAATGGTCTATGTCCTAAAGCACACATTTTTGAGTTTATTAAAATTTGACCTAATGCATTTTTTGCAGCTTCTGATTGTTCTTTTTCATAAGCTTCCACTATTGATTTTACGAAATCCTCTGGATGAAAATATGAAATATATTGACATGCGTCAGCAATACTATCTATTATATCTTGTTCTGTGATTTTTCCCATGTTTGCAATCCTTTTTTAAATTAAAATTAGGAGATTATATCAAAATGCAGATTACTAAAAGCTATAAATAAGAGAGAATTATTTATAGCTTGAATTTAAGTTACACATTTTCTCAACTATTCATTTTAATTATAATTTTTCTTGAATAAAATTATTTAAATCATATAAAAAAGTGTTATTTATACTATTTATAGCTTTTACAAAGCCTTTTGCATCATTGCTAAAAGCTTTTTGATTATAAACAAAGCTTTTAAAGAAGACTTCATCTGTATTATTATTTATAAAATAGATTCTAGTAGAAAAATCTGCATAAGAGTTGTTTTCTGTAAAAGTATGTTTAAAATCTACAAGTTCTAAAAGAATTTTATAATCACTCTTTATTTTAAGATTTGATGTTGTAACAAACTTATAAGAGTTTGTATTTGTTAAATAAGAAGCTATATTTCTTTGAATCATTTTACTAGGTTTATCACTCCATCTACTTAAAGCATATTTTTCATTTAAAAAACTATTCTTTGAGTAAGATATTGCAGGTGAGTTTATGCTAGCTAAAGATTTTGCTTCAAAAACTTGAATTGTTTTATCAAAATATCTCGATTTACTATTAAGCTCATATTTTTTCTCTTTATTATATTCCAAGGAGTATGTTTTATATGAAGGAAGCTCTTTAGTTAGAGAAATACATCCACTAAAAAATAAAATTGTAAAAAGTGTAAGTATTATTGTTTTTATCATTGTATTATTATTCATTATTGTTTTTCTCCAGGGCCATATTTTATCTCTCTTGTATTAAAAATCATATTTCCACTATTTTGATTAAATTCTTCCACAGTTATGTCAATTTGTTTTAAAGTATTTTCTAATTGGTCTAAAACTAGATCAATATCTTTAGAAGAGTTTGCTGTTTGTCTTAAGTCATTTATTAAGAGTTTAACATCATTATTTACAAGAGTTTTTATATCATTTCCAAGTAAATCAATATTTTTTGTCATTGAATCAATTCTATTTACTGTATTTTTAATATCTTTTTTTACAACAGTATCAATACTACTTGTCATATTATCAAGATTATTAAGAGTTTTTATTAGGTTGTTTTCTAGTAAATTATTTACTTTTAACATCATCTGATTAAAATTTTGTGAAGATTTATGTGTATTTTCCAAAATACCATCAATATTTTTAATATTGCCTTCATTTAGAAGAGTATCAAACTTCTTAAGTAGAAGTTCTATTTGAGAACTTATATTCCCTGCACTTGAGGTTATTTTATCTATAAAAGATTTTTTTAAAGGAAGTACTGCAAAAGAGTTTTCATTAACTTCTAAAACTTTTGCATCTTGCGTTCCTCCACTAATCTCAATGGTTTTATTTCCTGTAACGCCTTGAGATTGTATTATTGCATAAGAATTTTCTTTTATAATATCAGGCTTTGAAATTTTTAGAATTATCTCAATTTGTTCAAGGTTATTAGGATTTATTTTGATCTTTTTGATTGTTCCAATGTCTAAACCTTTATATTCAACAATTGAATTTTCATTTAATCCTGCAATTGAACTTGTACTATATAATCTAAACTCTTTTGCGTTTATTTCATCAATATCATATCTTGCAAGCCAAAGTATGAAAATAACACTTGCAATGGCAAAACTTAAAACAAATAAGCCTACTAGTGTGTATCTAGCTTTATTTTCCAAAATTTTCCTTTATAGTTTTAAAAACTTATTAATTGTAACATCATTTACTTTTAAAGCATCCTCATATGTCCCTGTAATAGCCAATTTACCATTTGAAATAATACAAAATCTATCAAGCACATTTTTAATAGTATTTAATTCATGAGTGATAATAACAACAGTAATTCCTAACATATCTCTTAATTCTAAGATTAGAGTATCAAAGGCCTTAGCACTAGCAGGATCTAAACCTGAAGTTGGCTCATCTAAAAACAAAATATCAGGGTCTAAAGCTAAACTTCGTGCAAGAGCAACTCTTTTTTTCATTCCTCCACTCAATTCTTCAGGATATAAAGTTCCTACTCTTGTATCAAGTCCTACCATTCTAAGTTTTGTATATCCAATATCTTCTATTAAATCTTGTGGAAGTTTTGTATTCTCTTTTAACATAATTCCAATATTTTCAATTACATTTAAAGAAGAGAAGAGCGCTCCAAACTGAAATAATATGCCCCAGTTTCTTTTTATAAACTCTCTTTTTTTTCGATTTAATTTTTTAATATCTTCATCAAATATTTTTATATCACCTTTTTGGATCTCATCTAACATTATTATTTGTTTTAAAAGCACAGTTTTACCACTTCCACTTCCACCTAAAATACCAAAAATTTCACCTTTATTAATTTTTAATGAAATATTATCATGAACTATTTTATCTCCAAAAGAAGTTGATAAGTTTTTTACTTCAATCATATTAAAATCCTAACTCTATTGATAAAAGAGAAATAATTGCATTTACAATAATTAACCAAAATATAGAGTCTACAACTGCCTTTGTTGTATATTTTCCTATATCTGTACCACTTTTAACTTGTAAACCTCGATAACATCCTACAACTGCAATTAAAATACCAAAAAGTGGAGCTTTTGCAATTCCTAATAAAATATGCCTTATTTCAACATACTCATAAATCCTATCAATAAACTGCGTATAAGAGACACCTAAATGATATTTTACAATGACCATTTCTCCCAGTAAGCTAGCCATATCAGCAAAAAACACTAAAAGTGGCATTACAATGATAAGCGCAATAATTCTAGGAATAATGATAAATATATCAATATCAAAGCCCATAGTTCTCATAGCACTAATCTCTTCAGTTATTTTCATAGTTCCAATCTGTGCTGTAAAAGAAGAGGCACTACGACCTGCTACAATTACTGCTGCTAAAAAAGGAGCAATTTCTCTAAACATAGACATAGTAGACATTTCTATTACTATAATGGAAGCACCAAACTTACCTAATTGATCACTTCCTTGATAGGCTGTTACAAAACCAACAAGAAATAAAGCAAGAGCAATAATAGGTAAAATAGGAATTGCTGCAATTTCTATTTGATTAATAATGGATTTAAATCGTATTTTTGAAGGGTGAAAAATAAGATAAAAGAAATAATTTAAGAGTTTTCCTTGAAAATATAAAAAATTTTTAAAATTTCCGGAAGTCTCTATCGCTTCTTTTCCTATATTTTCTAAAACTGTTGGCTCTTTTTCAAAAATTTCTTCTTTATGTACGTAATTTTCTTTATATAAATCAAGCATCTCTTTATGAGCTTTACTTATATTATTTATTTGTACATCAATTTTTTTATTTTTAAATAGTGTCATATATTTAATTATTAGAATAATTCCTGAGGAATCTACTATTTTTAAATTTGAAAAATCAAATATAATAGTTTGAGCACTTGAATTTTGATTGAAAAAATCATTTATTGCTTTGATTTTATCTTCTAAACAATGATATTCCCAATTATTAGAGATTTCAAATTTATTCAATTATTATCCTTCAAAACTATCAACAATTTCTTTAACTATTTTTGATAACTTTTCAACAGATTTAATTTCAACTTTTTCTCTTGTAGAGTGTGGATTAAAAATATTTGGACCTATTGAAGCTATCTTCATATGAGGAAATTTTTGTTTAAAAATAGCACATTCTAATCCGGCATGAATTGCTTCTAAAGAAGCATTTTTATCATACTTTTTATATATACTTAAAATATTATTTGTAAAAGAATTTATATCAGGTTTCCAAGCTGGATATTTTCCATTAGTTTCTACAGTAAAACCAAAATGATTAAGAGAGACTATAGTTTCTCTTTTTATTAAATCAAGCTCTTCATTAGCCATAGACCTTGCACTAAGTTCGATATCTATTGAATCAATATTTGTAGAAATTTTTGCTAAATTTATAGAGTTTAAAACAACATTTAAATTTTTGTCATAGGCTCTAACTCCATTTGCAAATGTATAAAGGAAATCTACTATATCACTAGACCAAACATTTAAATGTTCACTTTTAGTATTAATTTTATTTATACAGATATTTTTCTCCAAATTATTAGTTGGATAACTCTTAAAGGCTGCTAATGCTTTAACATTAACAGGAATGGAATTTATTCTTTCTCCCCCATTTATATCTAATAAAAGTCCCCCATTTTCTTTTATTATTTGTGCTACAAGCTTAATTGCATTTGGTACATTAAAATGAATATTAACTCCACTATGACCTCCTTGAAGATTAGAAGTTATTATCTCATATAAGTGATACTCTTCCTTGTTTGATGCATTTTTTATAATACTTTTTTTGTTATTTTTTGCAAAAAAATCAATTCCTCCTGCACAACCAATACAGATTTCACCTTCTTCTTCACTATCTATATTAAGCATATATTCTGCTTTCAGTTTAAGCTCTAAATTATTAGCTCCAATTAATCCAATCTCTTCATCACTTGTAAATAAAAATTCACAATCATAGTTTTGACTTATTAGGCTTAACATGTAAGAACAGCCAATTCCATTATCAGCTCCTAAGGTAGAATTTTCTGCTTTTAAAAAGCCATCTTCTTCTATAATTTTAGGAATACAATTATCAACTAAGCAAACAATATCATAATGGTTTTGTAAACATAATTTTGCTTTTGAATCTTTTTTTCTACATAAAATATTATTATAATTATCTACTAAACATTCATAATTATACTTAAGTGCAAACTCTTTAACATAATTTATAAATGGTTTATATGTTCCACTACATCTTGAAATAGATGTTATTTCTTTAAAAATTTCTAAAACATTATTCACTTCATACCTTTTTTATTAACATAAATGCCATTTTTACAAAGATTATAACGGAAATTTATTTAAATTTAGTGAGAATATTAGCTTATGATTTAAGCTTTTTATAAAGAGATTTGATTATTATAAACTTAGTAAAAATAGGGGATTTTAATGATAATTGATTATAAAGATGTAAATGATTTAAATAGATATAAAATCATGTCAGATACTGTTGTTCCAAGACCAATTGCATGGATTGTTACAGAAGATGAAGGTATAATAAACGCAGCACCATTTTCTTATTTTATTCCACTTTCAAGTGATCCTGCAGTTGTAATTGTATCAATTGGACAAAAAGAAAAAGGAGTTCCAAAAGATTCCTTACATAATATTTTGAAACATAAAAAAGCAACAATTTGTTTTGTAAATAAAGATAATGTTGAAGATGTAAAAGCATGTGCAAATATGCTTGATAAAGAAGAAAGTGAAATATCAAAGTATGAAATTGAAGTGCAAAGACCTTTAGAAGAGTTTCCTCCAATGATTAGTTCAACACAAACAGCACTTTTTTGTGAATTTTATCAAAAAGTAGATCTTCCTGGAAAAACAACTCCAATTATATTAGAAATAAAAAAACAATATTTAGAAGAGGGTAGATTAGATGAACGTTCTCATGTTCATGTGGAAAATGTGGGAAGAAGCGGAGCTTATTTTAAAGCTATGGTAGATTTGTAGAAAAAGATGTATAAAAAAGGAATAGATAAATTATTCTTTTTTTATACTAAGATTCTTCTTTGAAATCTTTATTCATAGTTTTCATCTTGTCTAGGATCTAATTGAGGTAATTCTGCTCCTGCTGCTACAGGAATATTTACAAAGACACT
>JBFHGG010000127.1:0-5889 GCA_041583235.1 Halarcobacter sp. | reverse complement strand
AAGTGGTTGTCTCCATTGATGAGCAATCATAGATATCATTTCACCCATTTGAGCATGTCTACTTTGTTGAATTAATTGCTGAGTATTTAATTCATTTTTTTTAATTTCACTTTTAACCTTTTCTTCTAGGTTTGTATTTAAATCTTCAAGTTTTTGTTCTAAAATTTTTCTATTATTAATATCTCTAATTACCATATGAATGACATTACTTTTTTCAATTTCTATTGAAGTTAATACAATGTCTACCCATATTTTATTATTGCAAGCATCAAGAATAACCCATTCAAAATTGTTAACACCATCAACAAGGGCTTTTTTAATCATCAGCTTAGATAGTGATTTTGACACTTCTCCATTTGGCTGTCTAGATGGTGATATTTCAAATATCTCTTTATTTAATAGTTCCTTTTTTGCATATTTTAATATTTTTAAAGTTGATTCATTTACATTAGAGAAAAGGTTTTTATGGATAATAATTACCCCATCAGAAGATTTATTAAATAGGTTTTCAAAAAGTGCTTTTTGTTTTTCTATTTGATTGTTTTTTTCTTCAATTTCATCATTTGCAAGTTTTAATTTTTTATTATGTTGATCAAGTACATAATGTCTATACATTAAAACTAGAATTAATAATAAAATAAAAACAAGGATTTGCCAAAAATATTTATAATCATAAACTGTTTGGAAAGATATAGTTGTCCAATTATCATTGATTTTTTTATACTCTTCTTGGGAAATTTGACTTAAAGATTTATTTAATATATTTAATAATAAAGCATCATTTTTATTAACTGCCATATTCACAGTATAAGTCATGTTTGTATATCTTGAAATATAAAGATTTTTCATTGCGTATTTAGCCATATGGTATGATGCAATAGGTAAAGGTTGTATTGTAAAATAAGATTTTCCTGAACTTACTGCTTCTAATGTTTCTCTATGGCTTTTTGTTCTTATAATAGTTAAGTTTGGATTTGTAGATTCTAATATATCAATTAAATTTGAATTATATTTAATTGACATTGTTTTATCCATAAGGTCATCTATACTAGAAACAACAGGTTTATCTTTTTGTGTTATAATTGCTAGCTTATAATTTAAGTAAGTTTTTGTAAAATTTGCTTCGCCTATTAACTTTCCACTATTTGTAACATTAGGTATAAAATCACATATATTATTTTTTAAAAATTCTTTAGACTCTTTTTCTGAATTAGTCTTAACTGGATTAAATTTTATATTTAATAATTTTTCTATTTTATTTAGGATATCAATTGTAATACCATGAGCTTTATTATTCTCATAAAACTCTATGGGTTTAGTATCATTAGAAAGACACATTTTAAAATTCTTTTTACTTAGAATATACTCTTTTTCTTTTTTTGTTAAAAATTTTTTATTAGTTCTTTTCATTTGGTCAACACCAAACCATTTTCTTTTTAATAATAAGAGTTCTTCGTCGCTCACTTGCTTTTGTGCTTTTTCTAAAATATCTCTTAGTATTATTTTATTTTTTGAAGTACCTATTCTAATAAGACTTACCATACGATTATCATCAACATAACTAGTAGGCGTCACTCCTGAGATATTATTTAAAGTAATAACATAATCTAAAACATTTTTTTTACCAATTGTAGCATCAGCTTTTCCAAGGGAGAGTTGTTTTAAGGCTTCTAATGAATCTTTAACTAAAATTTGATTTATTTCAGGATAGTATTTAGAGATTGCTTTTTGTGCAAAAAAACCTTTCGGCATAATAATTGTTTTGCCCTTGAGTTTTTCAAGTGAATCAATAAATTCCTCACCTTCTTTAACATATATTGCATTTGCAGCAGTATGAAAAATAGATGTAAAGGCAATATTTTTTTCTCGTTCTTCATTTTTTGCAATATTAATCATAGCATCAATTTCATCATTATTTAACATTTGCATAAATTCATCCCAAGAGTAACCAGAAATATATTCAACATCGACTTTGAGTTTATTTGCAAGTAGATTCATATAATCAATTGAAAAACCCTTTGCAATATTATCTTCATTATAATTATATGGAGGCCAATTTGTTTCATTATGAAATCTTAGGGGAGTATTTTCTTTTAGAAATTTTTTTTCTTTCTCTGTTAAATATATATTTTGATTAGCAAATAAGTTAAAAGATAAAAATAAAAGAATTATATATATATTAATTATTTTTTTCATTTTACCTACTTTATTAAATATTGATATTATAACAAAAGAATGTCTCACAAATGTCTAAATTAAATTTTTATAGAATTTTTCTATATTTTAATTTATATCCATGAGAATAAATTGATTCAAAAAGCTCGTAATCAAGTTTTGTTTTTAATCTTGAAACTAGATTTCTAACTCTTTTATTATTTGCACTAAAGTCTAGGAAAATAAATGATTCTATTTCATCATAAGTTTTTAGAGTGCCTTTTGAATTTATAAAAAGTGTGAAAAGTTTTATTTCATTTTTTGTAAGTTTTATCTGTTCTTCATCTTTACTTAGTATCGAGTCTTCAACATTCCAAATAAAGTCATTTTCAAGATGTATTATATGTTCATTTGTAACACATAATCTATTTTTCTCAATGATACTCATTAAAGAGTTAGATATTTGATCTATATTATAAGGTTTTAATATATAGCCATCAATACCTGCATTAATAGTTTTTATAAAATAATCAGTATTGCTATGGGCTGAAAATATTAAAATTGGAATATCTTTATTTAATTCACGTATTTGCGTAATCATAGAAATTCCATCTAGAATTGGCATTTCAATATCTGTAATTATTAAATCAAAAGAAGTAGATTCATATTTATCATTTAATTTAAATAACTCTAGTCCTTCTTTACCATTATCAGCAATTTGAATATCATTAAAAAATATTTTAAGCATTTTTATAGTTTGATTTCTAACATTAAGATTATCTTCAATATAAAGGATATTTAGTTTTTTTGTTACAGTTATTATTTTTTGCAATTTATCTTGATTCATAGTAATGTCACCTTAATTAATATTATTATTATATTATTAAATTTATATTAAAAAGCTAAAAGAAGTAAAATTATTATGAAATAGTGTTTATTTTAGTTACTAAAATAGAAAAGTTTAATAACTAAACCAAATTATGGTTTAGTTATTAATATAGAGTTTATTTTTTATTTTGGGCAATAGTGTCTTTTAAGTCTCTATTTTTATATGCTAATGCTATTGTTATAAAAACACAAGCTGCAACATAGTAAACCCACATAGGAATAGGAACAGGATCTCCTGTAGCATAAGAATGCATTCCTGATAAGTAAAAGTTAACTCCAAAGTAAGTCATTAGAATTGTAGAAAAAGTTACTAATGAAGCAACAGAAAAAACAAATGGAGTAGAAAGCGGTTTAACAAATCTTAAGTGTAGAACTAAAACATATGCTACAATTGAAACATAAGCCCAAGTCTCTTTTGGATCCCATCCCCAATATCTTCCCCATGATTCATTAGCCCAAACCCCACCTAAGAAGTTTCCTATTGTAATAGCTGTTACACCAATAATTAAAGCAATTTCATTAATTGCAGTTATATGTTTAATTGTTTCATCTAAATGAGGTCTATTTTTTCTAAATATAAACATAATTAAAGACATAAATCCTAATATTGCACCAAGACCAAAGAATCCATAAGATGCTGTTAAAATTGATACATGGATAGTTAACCAGTATGATTTTAAAACAGGCACTAGATTTGTAATTTGTGGATCAATACTTGTTAAGTGTGCTGTAAACATAAATATACCAGCAACAATAACTGATGCACTTAATGCAAGTAAAGATTTTCTAAAGAATATTACTCCAGCAAAAACAGCTGACCATGATATATATAATAAAGATTCATAGGTATCTGACCACGGAGCATGCCCAGAGATAACCCATCTAAATCCCATACCAAAAGTATGCGTAGCAAATAAAATTGCTAATAAGATAAAGAATACAAATGTTGTTTTTCTTGGTTTTATTTTTGGATTAAATACAACAATAAATGCAACAATCAACATAATAAAACCTAAAATTACATAAGCAAGTGTAATTTTTGGGAAGATATTTATTTTATTAAATATAATCTCATTATTTAGTTGTGTTTCAGATGGCATAACTTCTGAACCAATTTTTGCTTGGTATTGTGTAATCATTTCAATAAATTTATTTGATAATTCCCATTCTTCAGTAGCAATAGAATTAATAAAACCTCTAATTAAAGATTCTATAGCTTTTTGATTTTCTCCTTTAAAAGTTTTAATTGCATCTAAAGGAGAATACCATCTATTATTATCATTTGCGCCTTGTTGAGGAAACATTCTAAATAAATTTCCATTATAAACCATATATGAAATATTTAATTTTTCATCAAGTTTTATTATATCTTTTTCAAATGTTCCTCTTTCATTTGGTTTTGTAATAGATGCTGTTTGTGCTTCTTCTTGAAGAATATATTTCCCATCTTTAAAAACTTCAGAGAAGGCAATAAACTTTCTTGTCTTTTCAACACCTAATAATTTTTTTAGTCTTGGAGTTTTTATTTTAATCATTCTTACATTTCGCCATACTTCAGGACGAGATAACATTCCTAAAATAATTTGATCAGAATTCATACCAAACATTGAACTTTTACCTGATAATTTACTTAAAATTTCATGGTTTAAAGTATTTAATGGTTTCATTCTTCCACCATTACTTTGAACAACAATTTTAGAAAATTTCTCAGCACTAAGTAAGGAGTTATTTTTAAAATTTTCTAAGTATGTTTGCATATCATTTTGAGAATTTTTAAACTCTAAACCGTGATTTGGCTCAGCAGCTTCTAAAGAATTACCTCCAAATGCTATTAATAAAGTAGTTACAACTGCAGCAGCATTTATTTTACTTACATATTTAGTTAATTTCCAAAATCTTGATTTTTTATCAAAAAGATTCCAAATCAATCCAAGTGTTAGTAAAAAGTATCCTAAATAAGTTGGCCATTTCCCTGGGTCATTGTTAACTGAAAGGATTGTTCCTTTTTCATCTTGGTCATATGAACTTTGGAAGAATAAGAAATTTCCTTGGTGTAGTGTTCTATTCATGAAAATCCTATAATCAAATTTTGAACCATCTTCATTATTTACTGTAACTTCAGAAGCATAAGAAGAAGGAGCCATACTTCCTGGATAACGGTCTAGTTGGAAGTCTTTTAACTTGATTGAAAAGGGAAGTTCTAATACTTTTGAACCATATTCTAAGCTTACAACTGTATCTCCAAAGTCTTCAATTTTTGAAATACCTTCTTGACCTCTTTTCCCTGGTAATCTAATAGTTTTTGTTTCCCCATTTAAAGTTAAATCAATAGTTAAGATACCCATCTCTGAACTACCTTGTTTACTTACTACATAATCAAGATATTTTATATTTAAATTTTTATTATTAAATTTGACATCATAATTAAAGCTATTTAATTGTTGAGAAATTGCTTCAACAATACTCATTTTACCATCACTAGCTTCCATACCTTTTCTTAATGTAGAAGCAGCGAATTCTAAAGGATATTCTTGATAATAACTTCCATTCTCTTGTTTTATTTTAACTTGTAAATAAGGTTCTAATGAAATCATTCTATTTTCAGTTGCACCTTCTCTAATATGAATAATTCCTTCATATCCAATATATCTAGTGGTTCCTGCACCTAATAATATAACTACAAAAGATAGGTGAAATATAAATCTACCTGGATTTTTCCACATTTTGTATTTATAAATAATTCCTGCTAAATTAATAGTAGTTAAAACCAAAGCACTTTCGTACCAAATATTATTGTAAACTAATACTCTAGCAGTTGATGTTCCATAGTCATTCTCAATGAATGTT
>JBFHGG010000126.1:0-6067 GCA_041583235.1 Halarcobacter sp. | reverse complement strand
CTTTTTTTTTTTTTTTCCTCAATTTTTTTGTAATTTTAAAATTCAATGTTATATATTAATTATCTTAATTCTATTTTTATTTTTAAGGAGATAAAAAAATGTATAACAAAAAATTTGGTCTTGGTCTTTCTTTAAAAAGAGATTGGGACGCTATTTTATTGGGGTCTGTTGTCGGTGCTTTAGCACTTCCGCACGTACCAGTTTTAAAAGATGTTTTATTAAAAGCTAATAGTTTTATTACTGATAAGGTAGGGCTATAAATGAGTATTCAAAAAATTTTTAATAATTCTGTTTCAAATTCTGTATTATCTTTAAGTAAAGAATTATCTTCATGTTCAATTGATAGATTAATTTTTAATGTTTCTGTTTCAACAGCTTCTGAAGATTTTGATAATAATATTTTAAATAAGTTAAAGTTAAATATTTATTTAAAAAATGGTGTAGCAGATGGTCAAGATGATACTATTGTTAAAAATGTACCGCTTTATCAATTATTTACTCTTTCTGATTGGTCCAAGGGTACTGGCGGTCTTGGTTCTCTTTTAACTAAAACTATGTATTTTGATGTTCTATTAGGTAATATTATTTTAACTGGTGATGATAGATTAACAATTTCTGTTACTTCTGATAGTCAAGTTACTTGTGATTTAATGTGTCTTTTTGAAGATGCTACAAAAGGTAAAGAGTCTATTTTGAAATATGAGACTATTAATTCAAATGCTGGTTTAACTCATAATCTTAAAGACGTAGCTCAGATTTTTAGTTTTGGTGATAGTAATTCTAGTATTACTATAAGTGATTATTTTGGTGATAAAATAACAGATACTCAAAGTTCACAAGCAATTGCAATTGTTGATGGTTGTGTTGAAACAGAAACTTTTAATAGTTTCGGAGTTCTTTATAAAGATTTTACTAAGTATGGTATTGATGTCGCAGTTACTGGGTTAGATAATGTTTCATATTTAGTTATTTCACATGCTATTCATAGTGAGAGATTAGATAAAGTTGATAAAGATACTAGAAATTTAGAAAGCTATTTCACTGATATAAAATCAAAGCAACCCAATAAATTTAAAGTAATTGTAAGTTAAGGGGGTCAACATATGAGTTGGTTCTCCAATATTGGTAAAGCTATTTCTAATGTTACTAATAATATAGGTTCTGCTTTAGGTAATATTACCAAAAGTGTAACATCTGTTGTTAAAAACACTGGTCTTGAAAAAGTTGTCTCATCAATTCCAGTTGTTGGCACTGTTTATAGTGGTCTTGATGTAGCTAATAGTTTAATTAATTCTGATACAGTTGATAAAGTTGTTAATGAAGTATCTTCAACAGTTCAAAAATCTGTTGATGTCGTTTCAGAAACTGTAAAAAATGTAGATAATAAAACAGTTTCAACAAATACTATTAATGAAGTATCTTCGACTTCTGATAATTCTAATTTAAAGAAATTAATTTTTGTTGGTGGTGGTGCTTTGTTATTGATTAAAATTTTAAGTTAGGTAAAAAAAAATGGCATTTAATAATAATAATGATAAATATGATAGTCTTAGAGTTCCTTTATATCCATATACAACTAAAAATGGTAATAGGGGTCTAAGTGGGTTTCAGATTAAAGATGGTATTAAGTATACTATTAAAGTATTTGAGCCAGCTCCTGATAAGCGTGGGAATAAATATGAGATGATAGCTTATCTAACTAGGGATAAAGATAATAAACAAAAAACTAGAATACCTTTTTAGTTAATTTTAGATTTTTTAATAATAGCTTTTGAATTCCGTAGGATCTAAAAAAGCTATTATTAAAATGAAAGGAGAAAAAATATGTTTAAATTTTTGCAAATTTTTCAACCCATTTTTAATATTGTAAATACTCTAATTAAAAATGATGATTTAAATTCTATGATTAAAGATAGTGCAGATACTAAAGAATTTTTAGTTAAAGCTATTGAAAAAACTATAGATAAAACTTCTAAATAATGAGTTATATAATTTTGTTAGTCTGTATTATTTTTATATTTTTTCTTTTTCTTTTACAGACTAAAATAATATTTATTTACAGTAAGGAGTATAAGACATGGTACTTAGTGGTGCAGGTTCTATATATAATAATAATTCTGATGATGATAATACATCAATTTTTAGTAAATTAACAACAGCTGTTAAAGGTTTTTTTAGTACAGCTAGTAATAAAGTAAAAAATGTAGGTATTTCAATTTCTGATACTGCAAGTAGTGCAGTAGATACAGTAGTTGAAAAAGTAAGTAATGTTAAAACTAAAGTTGTTGATACTGCAAGTAGTGCAGTAGATAGCGTAAAAAATGGTTTAAGTTTAGTACCAAACTTAATTAAATTTGGTGTAGTTGGTTTAGTCGCTTTTTCTATAATTAAGGTGGTTAGTTAATGAATTATATTAGATATAATTTTACTCTTGATGATTCTAAAATTATTACATTTAATTATGAATTAAGTTCTACTTTAATATTTTGTAATGGTTTTTTTCTTGATTCTGATAGTTATGTTGCAGAAGATGGAGAAACTATATCTTTTCCAAAACTAAAAGCTGGTCATCAAGTTGATATTTTTGTAATAGATGATTTAGATTTAAAAACTAGTCTTGTTTCTATTCTTTCAGTTTTAGAAGATTATTCAAATTCTATTAATCTATTATCTACAACTTTAAGTAATTTTGAAACTAATCAAAATTCTATATCTTTAAAATTAGATAATTTTAAGGATTTGATAGATAATTTAGTTTATTCAAATTCAAATAATGGTTATATTGAGTTGTTTAATGGTTTATTGTTGCAGTGGGGTTCATATACTTCTAATGATGATGATTTTCAAACTGTTAATTATCCTATTTCTTTTAGTAAACCTTTGTCAATTGCAACTAATATGGCAACTGGTTATGAAGTTCAATTGTATAATAGTTATTTTAAATTTGATAGATATGACAGTGTTAACGGTAGTCAAAAGCATTATTATATTGCTATTGGTCTAAAGTAGGGGGGGAGTAATGAAATATTGGAAAGATGGTTTTTATTTAGAATATATTGAAAATAGTGTTTCAATTAGTGATGAATATTGGCAAGAATTACTTGATGGTCAATCCGAAGGAAAGGTTATTTGTACTGGTGAAGATGGTAAACCTTTTTTAAAATAATAAGGTTGCTATATGTCAGTAGAACAAAATATTAATAGTTTAGAAGTGTTAAATAGTGCTTTGATTAATGGTGATGTTTTAGACATTAACACTACTGAATATGAAATTATAGATTTAAGGTTAAAGGAAATTGAAAAAAGAATGTCAGATTATGAGTTATTAATAAAAGACTTAATTATAAGTATAGATGAAAATTTGTTAGGTTATAAAACTGCATTAGAAGCATATATAGATAAAATAGATGTATTGAATAATGGTATTGCTCAATTGTTGCCAGCTCGTGCAAAATTTGGGCAACCTTTAGAACCTGTTAGTGTTTCACGTGAAACAATTAATTTAATTGATTATAAAAACATAACAATTAATAGAGTTGGTGTTAAGAATTCAAAAATTAAATTTTATGATAATAATAGTAAATTAGTTAAATTAATTTATGATGTTGATTATTCATATACTCTTGCTTTTGCTGGATATCAATATATAACTGTTGAGTTTGATACTGATGATTATACAATAGAAAGGGCAAATTAATGAAAGGACAATTTTTGACAAATATTAAAATTTATAATAAAGATAATAGATTTTTTAGTTTTGATTATTTTCCGTTTAAAAGTGTAAAAGAAAATTATCTTTTTGATTTAAAAAATGGTTTTTCTCCTTATGCTCAAACTAAATTTCAAGAACGATTATATCGAAATTTCGCTAAATATTTAGATTTACGTGTTATAGATTTTACTATTTATCCGATTAAAAATAATTTTTTTAATCAATTTGATATGATTGTAGCAGTTTTAAAAAAAGGTGGTAAATCCGTACAAATTTACGGTGTAATTATATAATGTTTGATTTTTATATTTCTGATAGTGATATATTTTATTTTAAGCATTTATATAAACAATACTTTTTTAATCATCACACAACGAAAAAATTTTAATTTTTTCTAAGTGTCAAGCACTCTTTAGAGTGCTTTTTTTTTAGCTGTCCAATTTTTTTTGTGGCTTGTCTTAATATCCATACTGACGCATTTTAAAAAATAGGTTTTTATATTCCGTAGGATCAACAAAAACCTATTTTATATTTTTAATTTTTTTCTTGTGTATTTGTTTAAAATTTGGTATATTTTATTTATAGGATTAAGACACTTATGATAAATAGATTAAGACAAGAATTATTTAATAATAATTATATTTTGTGTAAGCAAGGTAATTTGTATACCATCAAAAAAAGAAGTCAATTTCAAGACTTTGTAAAAGAAGATATATATAAAAAAAGTTCTTCTCAAATTCTTCAAGAAATTGAAAATAAAAATTTAATTTCATCTTTTGAAGATGAAAGTTTATCAAGAAAATATATTAATCAATTTTCAAAAAAGTCTGCATATAGATTAAAACAACTTATGTTAAAAACTCGCCTAAATGAATGTGCGTTGAATTCATTATCTTTAACTCTTACTTTTCCAACTATGATTTATGATTTATCAATTGCAACTAATTTATTAAAAAGATTTAATGAGTGGTTAAAAAGGAATTATGATTTTGGTATTATTTGGAAAAAAGAATTCACAAAAAAAGGCAATGTACATTTTCATTTAGTTCTATTGTCTGATGAATATTATCACTTAGGTAATTATTTTTATACTAAAGATTTAGAAGATTTTAAAGAAATTTATAGGGGTCATGGTGATGTTGACAAAAAAAATTTTAAAGGTTTTCAACTTCGTTATATAATTCAAAAAAAATGGCTACAAATGCTTAATTTGCATTTAACTAAAAAGAATAATATTGATTTTAATCATATTAATGCTTTTAATTCTGCTATTGATTTAGAACATGTAAAAAGTGTAGGTATAATTTGTTATTTAGCTGATTATTTAACAACTGATGAAACTACTTTTCATAAAAATAAATCTTATCAGAATAATTGTCCTAAATTTGTTGTTAATTCTGGACGTTGGTGGGGTAAAGTTAATCTTGATAAGTATATGTCTGAACAAGAGTTTTATTATTTGAATGGTAATCATTATTATGAGTTGCAAAAATATTTAAATAAAAAATTTCTTGATAAAGATGATTTATCAATTAGAAAAATTCAAATTACTGATGATTATAGTATTGAAGTTGGTTTAACAACTTTTAATACAGTCTTTAACAATGATAAAATTGATTTACAACCTTTTTTATATTCTGATAATTTAGATATTAATAATACTTTTAAAGATGAAATAAATAAGAAAAATAGTCTAACTAATTATTTAGATAATTTTATACAAAAATATAATGAAGTAGTACACAAATTTAATAAAAATAATAATAATGTTTTCTATCAAAAAACAATATCTTTACAAGATTTTTATAAGTATTCAGATGAAAAATTTGTTTCAGATACTACAATTGAATTAGCTTCAATTAGACAACAATATAATACTAATTTAGATTTTATTAATTCATTTAAATATGAAAATAAAAATATATATTTTTAAGGTGGTTAAGATATGAGATTATCATTCGCACAAGAAAGATTTGAACAATATTTAAAAGATGAAGATTTAACATTAAGACAATTTTGTCTTAATCAGTGTATTCCCTATGAGTCTATGCGATTATTTCGGAAATCTGGTAAATGTAATGTAGAAATTCAAAAAAAATTAATGCACTTATTATATTTAGAAAATGATTTTATTATTTGACTTTTTTTTATATATCTGTATACTATAAGTGTCTTAATCCCTAGTTTAACAGTTTCTAGTATAAAAAAAACTGTCTTTTTTTTTTTTTTTCCTCAATTTTTTTGTAATTTTAAAATTCAATGTTATATATTAATTATCTTAATTCTATTTTTATTTTTAAGGAGATAAAAAAATGTATAACAAAAAATTTGGTCTTGGTCTTTCTTTAAAAAGAG
>JBFHGG010000125.1:0-6138 GCA_041583235.1 Halarcobacter sp. | reverse complement strand
GGCAGCACCAAGACCTAGTGTTAGTAGTAAAATAAGTGTTGTTTTGAAGGAAAACAAAACCTCCGTAAGTTTTTTCAAAAGAAATCCTTTTTTAGTTTAGTAATTTACTAGATTATACTAATAATAGTATGAACTTTATGTGTAGTTTTATACACACTGCTTTAAATTTCATTATTATAAGTAAAAATCCATTTTATTTAATTGATTGTAATCATCTATTTAATAAATTGTCATTATAATTGCATTATGAATTTAGAAGAATTAAAAAAGAAAAAAGAAGACTGTAGGTCTTGGAAAAATGTTGAGCCTTGGTATAATCAATTATTAAAAGTTTTTGAATTAGAAAAAGATAATTTAAAAGTTGATTATGGTGATTGGTTTTCAATTGGTAAAAAAGAGAATCTTACGCAACAAGAATATGATTTAATAGTTGAAACTGCTAAAAAATTAATTCCTTGGAGAAAAGGTCCTTTTAAAATATTTGATCTTGAAATTGATAGTGAGTGGCAAAGTAATATTAAGTATAATTTAATTAGACCACATTTTGATTTAAAAGATAAAATTGTAGCTGACATTGGTTGTAATAATGGTTATTATATGTTTAGAATGCTTGAAGATAAACCAAAAAGACTTGTTGGTTTTGATCCTTCGCCATTAACTTTACATCAATTTGAATTTATTAATCATTTTCTTAAATCAGATATTATTTATGAAATGCTTGGTGTTGAGCATCTTGAGTATTATAATCATAAATTTGACTTTATTTTTATGTTGGGAGTTTTATACCATAGGGCAGATCCTGTTGGGACATTAAAATCTTTAGCACGAGGTTTAAACTCTAAAGGTGAAATATTAATTGATACTTTTATGATTGATGGGGAAGAAGAATTATGTTTGACTCCAAATAAAAGATATTCTAAAATACCAAATATTTATTTTATACCAACAATATCTGCATTAACAAATTGGTTAAGTAGAGCAGGATTTGAAAATATTGAAGTTATTGCAACAACAACCACAACAAGTGAAGAGCAAAGAAAAACCTCTTGGTCTTTTGATCAAAGTTTAGAAGACTTTTTAGATAAAGATGATGCAAGTAAAACTGTTGAAGGTTATCCTGCCCCTAAAAGAGTATATATGAAAGCTAGAAAAATACAATAGAGTTAAAATAAATCTATTGCATGTTCTTCTGAGAGTTCGGCAAATTTAAATAGCTGTCCTCTCCCTTTATTTTTTGCTTCGTATAGAGCAATATCTGCATTTTTTATTGTTTTATCAATAGAAGAGTTTTCATCATAAGTTACAAAAATATCTATTCCTATACAAACAGTTTTTTTAAGTGTTTGTCCATTTTCATTAACTTGTACTTCTATTTTACTAAAGTCATTAATAATATTCTCAGCAATTTCAGTTATATGAGCTTCATTATTAGAGCTTAACATTGAAACTAAAAATTCATCTCCTGCTAATCTTGCAACCATATCAAATTCTGAAATATTTGTATGAATGACTTTTGCAAGTTCTACTAAAACTTGGTCAGCTATATCATGATCAAATTCATCTACAATAGCTTTAAAATGATCTATACCTACCATTATAAAATATATATCTTTATACTCTTTTTTTGATAGGGTTATTTGTTTATTTAAGTTTTCAATTAAATAGTGTCTATTATATACTTTTGTAACAGAGTCTAAGGATAAGGATTCTATAAAGTTCTTTTTTATAATTCCATTTTGTAAGATGGGAGAAATCTGAAAAAAAGCTGATTCTATTACATTATATTGATTTTGAATTACTTCAAAATGATTTTTATCTTTTGCAGAAAATGAGATTATTGCATTTAAATTTGTATGAGTATTAATTATAAAGAAAAATGATAAAGAATCATCTAAATAAAATTCATCTCCTTCTATAAATACATTTTCTTTGTTATTTCTTTCAATATCAAATAGTGAAACAGTTACATTATCGATATCAAAATTACTATTTAGCCAAAGATATATATCTTGTGCCATCTGTTTTATATTTGAAGAATATTGTAATTGCTCATATAATGTATAAATTTTTTCTAATGCGGCAAATGATTCTTTATTATTTGCAGAAGATTTAATTAAATCTAAAATATTATTCTTCATTATTATCCTTAAAATAATTCAATATCTTCATTACTTTTTTTAAACTTAAAATATTGACCTCTCCCTTTATTTCTTGCCTCATATAATGCAATATCTGAAGATTTGATTATATCGGCCAGTGCTTGTGCATCATCAGGATAAATTGATATTCCTGTACAAATAGTTTTCATTATGATTTGATTAGTCTCTTTATTAACAACAATTTTAGCATTTTTAAAGTTATTTATGATTTTATCTGCAATCATTATAGCATTATTTTCATTTGAAATATTATGTAAAACAATTAAAAATTCATCTGATGAAATTCTTGCTACTATATCTGATTTTCTTACTACTTGTTCTAGGCTATTTGCTAATTGCTTTAAAACCTTATCTCCAATATTATAATCAAACTCATCAATTACAGCTTTAAAATGGTCTATTCCTACTTTTAAAAATCCAATCTTTTTTTCTTCTCTTTTTGATAAAGGTAAAATACTTTTTAGATATTCATCAATATATTGTCTATTATAAAGACCTGTTAATGAATCTTTTAATGTCATTTCTCTTAATTTATACTCTAAATATTTATTATAAATTGATTGAGAAAGAATATTAAAAGTCATTTTAAGCAAAGAAAAAATTGATAGAATATTATTCTCGTCTTTTTTCTCAAAGAGAATTGAAACTTTTAGCTCATCTTTATCATTAAGTTTAATTGATATATCTTTTTGCAATAAATTATTATCATTTGAATTTGAAAAAAATAGATCCTCATTTATAAATAAAATAAAGTTATTAATTGCTAAATCTTTTTTCAAATATGACGATAAATATTTAAAAATATCATCAAGGCTTTTTAAGCTTATTATATGGTCGTTTAATGCAATTATAGCTTGATAATTGTAGGCATTTATATTATTAATATTTTGCATAATAAATCCTATAAATAGTTTTTCCAATTATTTAGAGAACTTCTTTCTGCACTTAATGTTGTTGGTGATCCATGTCCTGGATATATTCTAATGTTATCTTTCCATGCTAAAATTTTATCAATACTTTCAATCATACTTTTTGGATTTGAAAAAGGAAAGTCTGTTCTTCCAATTGAACCATTAAAAATAAAGTCTCCTGAAAAAAGATTGCCATCAATTTCTATTGCAGAACAACCAGGTGTATGACCTGGAAAGAAATGGAATTTAACTTTTACTCCATCAAAATCAAACTCTTCATCAGCTTTAACTAAAACATCTGCATATGAAGGAGTCATTCCAAAATTATATGGATCTTTTTCTAGCATAAAATTATCATTTTCAGGGGTATATATTTTTAAATTATATAAATCACTAACTTCTTTATTAGACCAAACATGATCAAAGTGCCCATGTGTATTTAAAATAGCAATAGGATTTTTAACATGTTGTTCTATCCATTTTGTTGCTCCAACACCTGGATCTATTATGAAATCTTTTCCATTTACTGTAACAATATAACAGTTAGTTTGATACTCACCCATAGCTTGAATCTTAATTCCCATTATTTTTTAATCCTTACTTAGATAAAATTTAATATAGTATATATAATTAGAGCTGTAAGGAAGTTTATGAATTATTATTATTGTTTAGAAAAAGTAATATTAGAGTCTGATCCTAAAACAAAAATAAAGATGTTTAAGGATTTTTATAAAAATTTTTTAGAAGATAAGTTTACTTTTGAAGAGGATTATAGGGTATATGAAATGCAAGAACCTTCATATCAAAATGTTTTAAAAATTGTTTTACCAAAACATGCAAAACATAGAAAATATGTAAATACAAAAGAGGGTAAGATAAATTTACTACATACTGTTGCACATATAGAATATAGTGCTATTGATTTGGCTTTGGATGCAGCTTTAAGGTATCAAAATATGCCAAAAGAGTTTTATAAGGATTGGTTAGAAGTTGCTAGCGATGAAGTTAGACATTTTTTAATGCTTGAAAAACTTCTTATTGAAGCGGGATCTTATTTTGGAGAATTAGAAGTCCATACTAATTTATTTGAAGCAATGAAACTAACTCCTGATTTATTATCGAGAATGGCTGTGGTTCCAAGGTTTTTAGAAGCAAATGGCTTAGAACAAAATCCAAAAATAATGGATAAACTAAATTCTAATGCTGATGATTTTAATAAAAAGATTTTAAGAGTCTTAGAAACTATTTTAGAAGAAGAGGTTGATCATGTTCTAAAAGGTGATAGATGGTTTAAATTTGAGTGCGAACGCTTAAAGATAGAGCCTGAAGCAACTTATATAGAAATTCTAGAAAGAGTTTACCCAGGCTCTACAAAAAGAAAACAATCTTTAAATATGAAAGCTAGGAAGCAAGCAGGATTTTCTTGCGATGAGTTAAAGTTTCTATCAAAAATGGATGATTGTAATTAAAGGTTTGAAATGATAAGTTCAAATATAAATGAAATATTGATTAAAAAAGATTTTGATGAAATATCTAAAAATGATTCAAAAGAATCTTTTTTAGATTCTATTATTGAAGCTAAAATTTCTAATGTAAATAAAGAGCTTGTAAGAACAAAAGATTTTACATATGAGAATATAAAAGGAATCTCTTTAGAAGAAATTGATTCTATTTTTGAATCCACTGAGGATAAAAATATGGCAAAAAATTTAAGACTTGCTACTTTATTTACAAATGATGATTATTTAGGAAAAGCTATTTTTGAAACTATAAAGGGAGAACCTTTTAACATTGGTTTTAATTATCTATTAGAAAGATATGAAGATAAGCACTCTTATTTTGAATCTTTATCAAACTCTAATTCATCTTTATCAGAACTTTTACATAATTCACTTTCAAAAAGAGTTAGAAAAACAGAAGATGATACTGTAACAGATGTAATTCCAAAAGAGTATTTAAATGAAATTCTTTTTGAAATCAATTCTTTTGATTTTGTATCTGCACTAAGTAGAAGCTCTAAAGATGCCTATGGAAGATATAAAGATAAGAATGATTCTGATGAATATGCTTTTTTATATAATGATTATAATTTAAAATATGAAGAATTAAAATATAAATATGATGAACTAAAAAATTATGATAATAGTTTAATTAAGCAGTTTTAATTAATTTTGCTTTATTAAAATAAGATAGAACTAAATTCTATCTTATTTTAAATTTTCAATTGGATAATTTTCTACAACAAAGTCTATATCCTTGTCCCCTCTACCACTTAAATTAATAAGAATAGTTTTGTCTTTAGGTAATTTGCATGCAAGTTTCATTGCAAATGCAACAGCATGTGCTGATTCTAAAGCTGGAATGATTCCTTCTAGTTGAGACAATTTATAAAATGCTTTTACTGCTTCCTCATCATTACATAATCCAACTTGAGTTCTACCAATATCTTTCAAATGTGCATGCTCAGGTCCAACAGAAGGATAATCAATACCAGAACCAATTGAGTAAACAGGTGCAGGTTCACCTTTTTCATCTTTTAACATTATTGAATTAAAGCCATGCATAACTCCTTCTTCTCCATACGTTAAACTTGCAGCATGCTCTCCTAATTTATCTCCTTTTCCCATTGGCTCAACACCAAATAAATTTACATTTTTCTCATCTATAAATGCTGAAAAAATTCCCATTGCATTTGAACCCCCTCCAACACAAGCAACAATATTATCAGGCATTGCTCCATTTTCATGCTCTTTAAATTGTTCCTTTGCTTCATATCCTACTACACTTTGAAAATCTCTTACCATCATTGGAAAAGGGTGAGGGCCTACAACTGACCCTATACAATATATCGCAGTATCTGCTTGTGAAACATAAGATTCAAAGGCAGAGTCAACAGCTTCTTTTAGTGTTTTTAATCCATGTGTTGCAGGAATAATAGTTGCTCCTAGAATTTTCATTCTAACTACATTTGGATGCTCTTTTTTTATATCAACTTCACCCATATGAATTTCACATTCTAATCCAAAATATGCAGCAGCTGTTGCTAAAGCAACACCATGTTGTCCTGC
>JBFHGG010000124.1:0-6244 GCA_041583235.1 Halarcobacter sp. | reverse complement strand
TATGGTCTAATACACCAATTGCAATGTCTGTTGGTATGGGATTAAATGCATATTTCTCTTATGGTCTTGTTTTAGGTATGAAAATACCTTGGGAAACTGCCTTAGGAATTGTTTTCCTTTCAGGTGTATTATTTATGATTTTGTCATTTACAAACTTTAGAGTCTGGATTATGACTTCAATTCCAATGAACTTAAGACGTGCAATTAGTGCAGGTATTGGTACCTTTATTGCATTTATTGGTTTAAAGCAAATGGGAATGATTGTTGATAATCAAGCAACATTAGTTGGGCTTGGTGATTTCTCAGACTCAAATGTTTTATTAGGTGTTCTAGGTTTAGTTTTAGCTTTTGCATTTTATTCATATAAAATAAAAGGTGCTTTTATACTTTCAATTTCAATTACTTCAATCGTCGCTTGGTCAATGGGTATTGGAGCTTTCCCTAGCACATATTTAAGTGCTCCTGCTTCAATAGAACCTATTCTTTTCAAACTTGATATTATGAGTGCTATGACATTGTCATTACTTCCTGTAATTATTACATTCTTAATTACTGATATGTTTGATACTTTGGGAACTTTAACAGGAGTTGGAACAAGAGCTAAACTTTTCCAAGAAAATAAAAAAGATGATAAATCTTTGCAAAAAACTCTAGAAGCAGATGCTATTGCTACAACAGCAGGTTCAATTTTAGGAGTTTCTACAACAACTGCCTTTATTGAAAGTGCAAGTGGAGTTGAAGAGGGTGGAAGAACAGGTTTAACAGCTGTATTTACAGCAATGTTTTTTGTTGCAACATTATTTATGTTACCTCTATTTAAATCAATTCCAGGAAATGCAATTTACCCAGTTTTAGTAGTAGTTGGTGTTTTAATGTTTACAGAACTTGGAAAAATAAATTTTGAAGATACAGATTTAGCAACAAGTGCAGGTGCTTTTTTTATTGTTGTTTTAATGCCTCTTACTTTTTCAATTACAAATGGAATTGCAGCAGGATTTTTAGTGTATACAATTATTAAATTTGCAAAAGGGCAATATAAAGAGTTAAATATTGGTATTTTAACAATTACGTTTATCTCTCTACTTGCTTTTATTTTATAAGGATTAGGATTGGAAAAATATTATTACGCATATGACGAATTTAAGAAAGATACTCAAGTATTAGTGAATAAATGTAGGGATTATGAACCTGACATTCTTTTGGCAGTTGCAAGAGGAGGTTTAACTCTTGCACATTTAATGGCTCAAGCACTTGATATGAGAAATTTATATTCATTAAATTCAATTCACTATGAAGGTGAACTGAAACTTGATTCTTTTAACATCTTTAATATACCTGATGTTTCCCATGCAAAAAGAGTTTTAATTGTAGATGATATAGTTGACTCTGGTGAAACAATGGTTGAGATACTAAAGGTATTAAAAAATAAATTCCCTGGTGTAGAATTTAAGTTAGCAACACTTTTTTATAAAAAGACTGCAATAATGCAACCAGATTTTGCTGTTAGAGAGGCAAATGAATGGATTGACTTCTTCTGGGAAGTTGATGTTATATAATAGTTTGAGTTATAAACTCAAACTATTACCTATAAATTATATATAAAATATATATAACCTAGTAAAATCCTCTATTTTCAAGTCTTTTTATTGTATAATAATTTAAAATTTACAAATGGATTAATCTAATGACTTTTATTGAGTTTAAAAAACTACTACTTGATGCAGAACTTACCATTCCAAAATTCACCGCTTTAATAAAAGTTAGTGAAAAAAATATTCAAGCATATAAAAAGAAAGAAGAAGTACCAAATGCAATTGCTGTAATTGCTGCTTGTTTTGCTAAAATGAACAAGGATGGGGTTGATTATAAATCTCTTATTAATGATCTAGAACTTCAGAAAAAAGAAAAAAAAGGTGCAGGTTTTTCTTCTAATAAAAAAGAAAAGAAAGAGAAAGAAGCAGAAATAAAAAAAGATTAAAATTTTTTAGTCGTTTTTCTCTTTAACCATAGGTAGTATGATTTCGAATCTTGCACCTATTGGAGTGTTCTCTACTGTTAAACTTCCCATAAGGTTTTGTTCTATTATTTTTTTACACATATATAAGCCAATACCTGTTCCTTGGGATTGATGTTTAGTTGTAAAATATGGATTAAATACTTTATCTAAAATTTTATCATCTATTCCTCCTGCATTATCTTCAATAATAATTTCAACATTATGTTTTTTTATTTTATAAATTAATTTAATCCATTTTTCATTTTGTTCTTTGTTTTCTAAAATATCTTTTGCATTATTAATAATATTTATTAATACTTGTGTTAGTTCTCCTTTTACTATCTCTATAGTAATAGGCTTATTCCCCTCGGATCTAGTAATCAGTTGTATATGATTTTTGCTTAATTTAGGAAGAGTTAATTGCATTACATTTTGAATAATATCTTGTAAGATTAGTTTTTCTAATTTTCTTTCTTCTTTGATAAATTCTCTAAATTGATCAATAGTTTTGGAAAGTTGTTCCGTAGTATTTATTATTATATTTAAATCTTTTTTTAAATCTTCTATTTTTAAAGTATTTAATTCAATATTTAATTTTGTAGATGATGCAATTATACTTAAGACATTAAGGGGTTGTCTCCATTGATGGGCAATATTTCCTATCATTTCTCCCATTTGTGCAAATTTTGATTGTTGCAAAATTTGAATTTCTTGGCGATGATTTCTTTCTACTTCCTCTTCTATTCTATCTTCTAATTCAAGATTAAGTTTATTTAATTCTTTTGTTCTTTCTTCCACTTTTGATTCTAATAAGTCATTCATAGTATATAATTGTGTAGAGTATTTATTAAAATTATCTTTAATTCGTTTGGATAAATCAAATATTAATATAAGAGCAATTAGTCCAAGAATTAAAATTAACATGGAAATATTTTTATATAGTATTTTTATTTTATCATCAAAAAGTTTCCCTTGTAAATTTATGATTTTATTGATATCTTCTACGTATACTCCTGTACTAATCACCCAATTCCATTTAGGAATATATTTAACAAAATTGATTTTTTCTATCTCTTTTTTTCCTCCTGGTTTAACCCAATGATATTTAATAAAAGTACCAGATGGATTATTTAAGGACTCTTTTAACGCAAGTTTTGCTATATATATGCCTTTTGAGTCTTGCATATCAATTTGACTTTTTCCAATTGCATCTTTTTCTCTATATGGGTGCATTAAAAGTTTATAATTATTATTAATGATCCAAAAATAACTATTTTCCCCATATCTTATTTCTTTTAAATCTTTTAATAATTGATATTGTATATTTTTTTCTACTTCATCAATATAATCACCAGTTCCTATGACCCAATTTAATTCAGGAATTACTTTTAAAATAACTATTTTCTCATAATCTTTTGCATCATTTGAATTAGGTTTAACAAAATTAAACCTTACAAATGCTTCATTTTTATCTTTTAGTTTTTCATTAAAAAGTTTAGTAATATCTTTTCCTGTTGAATCTTTAAAATTAGTCATATCTTTATTAATGAATTTTTTTCTGGGATGTATTACAGATCTATTTGTATCTTTATCATATACTAAATAATAGCCTCTTTTATTAAAAAAACGGATGGGAGATAAAACAATTGAAACTATTTTTTTTATCTCTTCTTTTGATTTTTTAGGATTTTCTTTTATAATATTATGAATAATGTCACTAGCTTCATGAATTCTTTTTTTAAGATCTTCTTTAAGAATAGTTATTGTTTGTTCTTGGTATCTATTTAATCGTTTTATTACATGCTCTGCTTGAATCTTTGATAATTCTTTTTCTTTTTTAAGAAGGGTAATTTTTAATTCAGATAATTCCTGTTTCTTGAAATTATCAATGACGAAAAAGGTAATAAAGGACATGGCCATTATTCCTAAAATAAGTATTAATAGTGGATATAAATATATTTTATTTTTTATTTCTCTTTCTGAGTCTAAAAGATCTTTTCTATTTTCCATATTTTCAACCTTATAAATAATTGTAACATAATTATTTATAATTTTTTGATATTTAATTTTTAGCTTAAATTATATTAAGAATTAAATTTTTATTAATTAACTTTTGCTATACTTCGCAAAAAAGTGAGTTTATAATGATACTTAATAGTAATATTAAAAAGTTTTTAACTATTGCTTCAATTATGATGGCATTAGCAATAGCAATTGGTGCTTTTGGTGCGCATGGGCTAAAATCTCTTGTTAGTGAGAGTCTACTTAAAACATTTAATACGGGAGTAGAATATCATTTTTATAATAGTTTAGGTTTATTTGCAGCTACTTTTATTATGTACTTAAAACCTACTTCGAAAAAAGCAGTTCTAGCTTCTTGGCTAATTTTTATTGGGATGATTATTTTTTCATTTTCATTATATTTATTAGTAATTTTTAATATGCCAATTTTAGGTGCTATTACTCCTATAGGTGGGACTTTGTTGATCATAGCTTGGATTCTATTAGCTATATCTATAAATAAGGATTAGTTTATGACAGCAATGGAAAAAGTGCAAGAAATAAGAGATGCAAGATGGTTTTCTAATCTAACAACTTTTATTATTATAGCTTACGCTTCTGTTCTTGGTTTTAAAACTATGGGAGAAGTAGAGACTCATTATGCACTGTTTTTACAAGTTGCAGATGTATTTGTAACTATTTATTTTATATTTGAAATAGCAATTAAAATGTTAGCTGAAAAAAAGTTTACTAATTTTTTTAAGAATGGTTGGAATCTTTTTGATTTTATTATTGTAGTAGTCACACTTTTACCTTTAGAACAATCTGGGTTTGCAGCAATTGCAAGGGTATTAAGAGTATTTAGAGTTTTAAGACTGTTTACTTCTAGACCTGAATTAAAAGCAATTATTGATATGCTTATTAAAGCTATTCCTTCAATTATTGATATTGTAATATTAATGTTTATAATTTTTTATATTTATGCAATTGTAGGGAACTTCTATTTTCATGAACTACCTTCAGGATTGTGGAGTAACTTCTTAGTCTCTATGCTTACTCTTTTTAGAGTTCTTACTTTTGAAGATTGGACAGATGTTATGTATGAAGCTATGGAAGTACATCCTTGGGCATGGGTTTACTTTGTATCTTTTGTAATTATTGCGGCTTTTGTATTTTTCAATCTTTTTGTTGCTGTTATTATTGGTGAAATGCAAAAATTACAAGAAGCTGATATGAAAGAAGAAATTCATGAAGATCACTTAAAACTAGATACTTTATTAAATGAAATTAGGGCTTTAAGAGAAGAAGTAAAGGAATTAAAAGAAGATAAGAAAGAGTAGAATACTCTTTCTTTTTTATTTAAAGTTTAATTTGTAAAACAAAGAAGATTAGTGAGTATTAAAAGCTCTATCCCCTGCATCTCCAAGACCTGGTCTAATATATTTATTATCATCTAATCTTTCATCAATTTGAGCAATATATATATCCACATCAGGATGAGCTTCTTGAACTGTTTTTACTCCCTCAGGAGCTCCTAAAATATTAAGTGAAATAATGTTTTTTGCACCTTTACTTTTTAAATAATCAATACCATCAATTAAAGAACCACCTGTAGCAATCATTGGGTCTAATAATAGTACTGTTTTATCTTCAAGTGAAGGAATGTTTTCATAAAATAGTTTTGATTGAGCTGTTTTTTCATCTCTTTTCATAGCTAAAAATCCAGATCTTGCATACGGTAAAGTTCTTAGAATTCCAGTTAGCATAGGTTCTCCTGCTCGTAAAATTGGCACAAGTACAAGTTTTTGTACTTCTATCATTTGAACATCTAAAGGACCTTGCCATGTATCAATATTTTGAGTAACTGTTTTAAAATCTGCTAAGGCTTCAGAAACAATTATTCTTGAAATCTCTTCAATTGTTAATCTAAATTCATTTGAAGCAGTTCTAACATCTCTTAATCTATTAACAAGATGTTTTACGACTACATTTGTGCTTTCTTTATACATATTTTACCTACTTTTTTTAAAAATTATTTGTAATAAATACTATCTAAAAATTGCTTATAAATTACACAAAAATTTACAAAAGATTAATTGAAACTTAGATATTATACTTAATTAAATTTTGACAAAGAGGTGTTATGAAACCCACAGATTACAATTTTAGAGTAAGAGACTCTATTTTAGGTATACAGTTTTTATTTGTTGCTTTTGGTGCTTTAGTTTTAGTTCCAATATTAACAGG
>JBFHGG010000123.1:0-6339 GCA_041583235.1 Halarcobacter sp. | reverse complement strand
TAATGTATCTATTAAATTTACTAATTCTAAATATCTATCATTGCTTGTTGTAAAAACAAAAAATCTTGAAAACATTCCATAATATAAAGCTCTAGCTTTATTTATTTTAACATCGTTCATCATAAGCTTATCCCCTCTTTAAAATTTTCAAATTTATAAATTTTCAAATAGTAATTTTTGGTAAATTTTTATTTACCGTATTGTATTTTTATGCAGTTTAAAGGAACCTTAAATATCATAGCCAAAAGCTTATGATCGGGACTTTACAGCAGTTAATAACTTGTTTTTTTTACTTATTTTTTTAGTAAAAAAAAATTATCTTTTTTTGTGGTAAAATTTTGGATTTTTTTGAATTAACTATATTTACGAGGATTTTAAAATATGCATTTTTTGCATATTAAAAATAATTCATTATAAAAAAATAAATATAATCTTAAAAAAAAAAATAAATTAATTTTAGAAAGAAATTCATTATTTAGTATAAAAAACTATCTCCAAGAGGAGATAGTTTTAAAGTTTATCGTCTTTTTTAAGTTTTTTATAAAAAGTGCTATGAAGTATTTCAACTTCCTCTTCTTCTTTATAACCTGTTATTATAGAATGAATTGCTCCTTTAATTGCAAATACAGACATATATACATGTGTTAAAAATAGTGCTAAAACTGCCATTCCTAATACATTATGTACTATTGCACTTCCTCTTAAAAAGTCAATTTGTGATATTCCATAACTTACTAAGATTCCAAGTTTGAAATCTTGGTAATACATAACTGCTCCTGTAGCAATCATTACCATTCCACCTAATGTTGCTATCCAAAACCACATCTTTTGTCCTGCATTAAATTTACCTGCGGGAATTGGGTCTTTTCTTTTATTTAAGTATCCACCTAATATCATCATCCATTTTATATCATCTTTTGAAGGTATCATTGATGCAACCCACATAAAAAACATTGGGAATACACTTACTATAAACAACAAAGTTGAAACTGCATGAATCTCTTTTGATACTCTAACGAATTCTCCTCCACCAAAAGTGGTACCAAACATCATTATTAATCCTGTTGGAATAAGTAAAATAAAAGCAAGACCTGCAATTGTATGAATCATTCTATTAAAAATAGAAAATACATATATTTTTTTTCTATCATGAGAAAAAATCATAGGTCCAATTATCATATAATGAATAAAGAAAACTAAAGGAACACCTAATCCTATTCCTAAAAATATAGGTTTAAAGTATGTACTTTGCAAAAGGGTAAACAAGTACCCTAAATGCAATGAACCTTCTTTATCATAGGCTAATATATTTGGTATTAAATCTTTTCCAAAAATAGCACTATTTTCATCAGCACCGAAGACTAATACTGATAATGCTAAAAAAGTAAGAATTATATATTTACTTTTCATCTTTTAACCATTTTTATATGCAGCATTCCAACCTGATGGTTGAGAATGATTATGTCCACGAGAAAGTACTCTTCTTCTATATATTTCAGAAACTTTTTGAGAATCACCAACTAATAATGCATTTGTTGAACATACAGCTGCACAAATAGGAACTTTTCCTTCAGAGATTCTATTTTGTCCATACAATTCTCTTTCATGATGACTATTTGTTTCTAAAGGTCCACCTGCACACATTGTACATTTATCCATTGCTCCTTTTGTTCCAAAAGCTCCGTCCTGAGGAAATTGTGGTGCACCAAAAGGACAAGCATATAAACAATATCCACAACCAATACATTTATCTTTATCATGAAGAACTATTCCATCTTCTCTTATATAAAAACAATCTACTGGACATACTTGTTCACAAGGTGCGTCTGTACAATGCATACAAGCTATGGACAAAGAATATTCCAAATCCTCTATACCTTCATTTAATGTGATTACTTTCCTTCTATTTATTCCAGTTGGCAGTTCGTGTGCCTCTGCACAACCTACTGAACAAGCAAAACATTCGATACATCTATCTTCATCACAATAAAATTTTAATCTAGCTTTTTCACTACTCATATTTCAATCCTTCTCTAAGCTTTTTCTATTCGACAAAGACCTGCATTAAACTCAGGAATTTGTGAAATTACATCAAATCCATAATTGGTAATCGTATTTGAACTTTCACCTGTCGAATAAGGTTTTGTGCCTTCTGGATAATTCATAGTCAAATCTACACCTTGCATGACACCGGCAAAATTGTATGGTAATGCAATTCTGTCAGGAGTTACACTATGAGAATAAATTGCTTTAACTTTAATTTTTGTACCTTGAGGAGCATGTAACCACATCTCTTCTCCATCCCTTAAATCATAATCCGCAGCAAGATCAGGATTAATATGTGCAAACATTTCAGGAGTAATATGAGATAAGTATTTACTAGTACGTTCAATCATCCCTGCCCCACTTAAATTTACAACTCTCATTGTAACAAGCATTGTTGGGAATTCTTTAGACCAATCTTTTTCATTTTGTTCTGATTTAAATTTAACATCTACTCTAAAATTATCTGTTTGATCTTCATAGGTAGGATATTTTCTAACTAAATCTTGCCTTGGTGAATGAATTGGTTCTCTATGTTTTGGAATAGGATCTGGAAATGTCCATACTTTTGCTCTTGCTTTTGCATTTCCATAAACAGCAACACCAGCAGCTCTACATTTTTCTTGTATAATTCCACTAAAATCTGTTTTCCAATTTGAACCCATTTTAGATTTTTCTTCTTCTGTTAGAGTAATTCCAAGAACTTTCTCTATATTATCTTTTGTAATCTCAGGATATCCACCTTTGATTTTTGAACCTTTAATTGTAACTGCATCATCTGCTAATAAACTATTACCTTCATGTTCCAAACCAAATCTATTTCTAAATCCCATACCACCTTCATTTACAGGGGTATCTACATCATATAAGATTGGGCTTCCAGGATGTTTTGTATCCCAAGTCGGCCATGGCAATCCATAATATTGTCCTTTCATAACCCCTCTACCTTTTAACGTTAAAGGATCAAAAAGATGCCATTGTTTTTGATGAGCTCGCAATCTTTTTGCTGTCCAACCACCAAGACCAATAGTTTTAACTATTCTTGCAATCTCATTTATTGCATCATCTGCAAAATAAAAATCTTTTTTAACAGTTTTTAATTCACCATCAACTACATCCATTTTCATTGCACGCGTATACTCTTCATAAAATCCAAACTTTTTAGCAAATTCAAACATTACATCATGATCGGTTTTTGATTCATATAAAGGATCAATTACTTTATCTCTCCACTGTGCAGTTCTATTTGTAGCAGTAACAACACCTTCTGTTTCAAACTGAGTTCCTACAGGTAATATATAAATATTATCTGTTTTTTCAGTAATAACTGCTGCCTCATTTACAAATGGTTCAGCAACAACTAAAAGGTCTAACTTATCTAAAGCTTCTTTTACTTTTGATGTTTGAGCCATTGAAGTGATTCCAGTTCCTTGAACCCAAAGTGCTCTAATTGGAGAAGATGAATACGTTTTTTCTTCTTGTAATACACCTTGCCACCATTTAGCAAGAGAGAATCCTTTTTTATTCATCCATTTAGGTGCAGCAAATCGTTTTTGTAACCATTCATAATCTACTCCCCAACCTTTTGAATAATATTTCCAAGATGATTCACTTAAACCATAATAACCAGGTAAACTATCAGCTAAACAACACATATCAGTTGAACCTTGAACATTATCATGCCCACGGATAATATTACATCCACCACCTTGTTTTCCCATATTTCCAAGTACTAATTGTAAAATTGGCAGAATTCTAGTGTTTGATGTTCCTGTACTATGTTGAGTAATTCCTAATGCCCAAACTACAGTAGCAGGTTTTGTTTTAGCCATTAATCTTGCAATTTGAATTATTTTTTCAGCAGGAATTCCTGTAACATTTGATGTTTCTTCAGGTGTCCATTTTTTTGATTCTTCAATAATTTCTTCTATTCCATATACTCGTTCTTTTATAAAACTTTTATCTTCCCATCCATTTTTAAAAATAAGATGTAAAAGTCCATAAATAAATGCAATATCAGTACCTGTTCTAATTCTTAAATAGTAATCTGCTTTTGCAGCAGATTTTGTATAAACTGGATCTATAACAATAAGTTTTGCATTGTTTCTATCTTTTGCTTGTAAAAAATGTTTAAATCCTATTGGATTGGCAACAGCTGAATTTGCTCCAATCATAAATATTGCTTTTGAATGTCCGACCACATCACCAAAATGATTTGTCATAGCGCCATAACCCCATGTATTCGCCACACCGGCGACTGTTGCACTATGTCAAATTCTAGCTACGTGATCGATATTATTCGTACCCCACATTGCGGCAAACTTTCTAAAATAAAAAGCTTGTTGTAAATTAAATTTTGCTGATCCTAAAAACATTGCAACATCAGGACCATTCTCTTTTCTCAAAGTTAACATTTTTTCTGAAATTTCATTTATTGCAGTTTCCCAAGAAATTCTTTCCCACTTTCCTGCAACTTTTTTCATCGGGTGTTTAACCCTTTGTTTACTTTTTACTAAATCTATTTGATCTATCCCTTTACAACAGTGACTTCCTTCACTAATAGGATGATCTTGAGCAACATCTTGTCTTACCCAAACACCATTTTGAACTTCTGCAACAATTCCACAGCCAGCGGAACAGATACTACATATAGTTTTAACCATTTTTGAATTAGGGAATGGATTTTTAATTTCTTCTTCACTCGCTGGTCTTATAGAATTATTAGAAGCAAAAGCATTGCTTATTCCTAACCCTGCACCAACAGAGGCAAATTTTAAAAAATTTCTTCTTCCTATTTTCAAAGATAAGTTATCAAGTATATTCTTACCCATTTAAATTTCCTTCTATTTAATAACTTGCTTTATAAAAAGCAGACCAATTATCTGTTTCTTTGTATAAAATCTCTTTTTTATTAGATTTTCCTACAACAACTCCATTGGAGTTAGTTTCTTCACTTTGTTTGCCACTTGCAATTGCATTTGAGGCACCAGTTGCAACAACAAGAGCACTTGTAGTTAAAGCTTTTTTTACAAACGCACGTCGTTTATTTTCCATGTTCTTCTCCTTTTAATTTTTTTCTCTAAATAAGAGATAAATCAAAAAACTAAGTTTTTTCATTTATCTCTTAAAATATGCAAAAATTGCATATTTTAAAAGAATAAAAAATAATACTATTTCTTAAATATGCAAAAATTGCATATTATAAGATATCAAAAAAATAGTATTGTTTTTTTAAATATGCTTATTTTGCATATTATTAAAGAAATAAAAAGAACTATTTTTATAAAGAATTAATTTCATCTAAATTACGTTTAGCTCGTTTTACTGAATCTTTCTTTTTAACTTTTGTATTTGGACGAATAATCTCTTTAATCTCTTTTTCTTTTGTTTTACTCAAATTATAATAATGACGTTCAAATTCAATAAAGATTTTTAATACCAAAGCCAAATTTTTGTAAAAAATTGAATTTTCATGATTATATAAATTTGAAGAAAATGAATCAGCCATGCCATTTAAAATATTTTCAAAAACTTCTTTTGCCAATAGTTGAGAAGAGTCTTCTCCTTTTAAGTTATCTTCAATTAATTTACTCATAAAATTAAATACAAAACATATATCATCTTCTGCATCTTTATAAACAGACTCATCTCTTCTAAACTTTGATTTTGCCAAATAATTAAACATCTCTATTCGTTTTTTTCCATCATCTCTAGATTCATCATAGTATGATGCAGTCATTGGAATATAAGTTGTACTTGGACTAAAAAAAACTAAGTTTGACTCATCTTTTAATCCTAAAAAAGAGTTTTCATTTAAAAATTCTTTCATAGAAAGTAATGCTTTTGCACTATTCTCTTCAAATGGATTATTACTCAAATAATCAATTGCATTTTTTATATTTTCATATTTTTCATCTGTTTCTAAAAAGGAAAGTACGTTAGAGAATAAACTGTAATATGCCATTCTAGCTTTATCTATTTTTTGATTAATCATAGGGAAATTCCTTGTGTATTATTATAAGTTGATTTATCATTCATATAACTTTGCATCATATTATTTGGTTTACAACTATCACAACAATAAAGAGTTTTTTCTTTTATAGAGTCAGAACTAAATGTCGGTGACAAAAACAATGCTATTTTTTCAATTGCTTTTTTTGTTGTGATTAGCCCCATAAATGAGACTTAAATAAAATAAACTAATTTATCTTATTTAAATCCCAAGATAAAGAATCACTAAATGTCATCCTCTACACTTGAAGCAACAAAAACTGGACAAGATTCATCTTCTTTATT
>JBFHGG010000122.1:0-6713 GCA_041583235.1 Halarcobacter sp. | reverse complement strand
GCAAATGAAAGTATAGGAATAAAAAAAGTTTTTATAAAACATCTTCCTGATAATAGATTTGATAACGTAGATCTTTTAGAAATTGTTAAAATTATTAATAAAGTTAAAGAAGAAGTTAAACCTAATATTATTTTTACTCACTATGAAAATGATTTGAATATTGATCATTCCTTAACCTATCAAGCTGTTTTGACAGCAACTAGGCCAATGAAAGATGAATCTGTAAAAGAAATATATTCTTTTGAAGTATTATCTTCAACGGAATGGAAATATCCTCTTAGTTTTTCTCCTGATTATTTTGTGGATATTAGTGAAACAATAGATTTAAAGTTAGAGGCAATGAATAAGTATATTTCAGAATTAAGAGAGTTCCCTCATCCCCGGAGTCTAGAGGGAATAGAATTAAATGCTAAATATAATGGTATGAAAGTAGGAAGAAAATATGTGGAAGCGTTTAAAACGATAAGAGTTATTAGATGAGATTGTTTTTTAAAGATTTTTTTAAACTTAGTATTAAAGAGCATAAAGAGTTATTAAGTATAAGAAATAATGAATATGTTAGAAATAATATGAAATCAAATTCTATTATTGAAATAGAAAAACATTTATCTTGGGTAAATAGTTTACAAAGTGATAAAAATAATAGATATTATGTAGTTTATGAAGAAAACTGTATCGTAGGTGCTATTTATATAACAGATATAAATGAAATGGAGTGCACTTCTTATTGGGGATTGTATTTTAAAAAAAATGTGAATCCTCTTGTTTCATCAATTAGTGCAATATTAATTATTGAAAAAATATTTCATGAATGTAATACAAATAAATTATATTCAGAAGTAAAAAATGAAAATGTTACTGCTTATAAATTTAATGAAACTTTAGGATTTAAAAAAGAGAAAACAATAGATAAAAATTTTTATAAATTATCAATTACTGTAGATGATTGGAAAAATAATAAAAATAATAGAATAATAAAAACACTAAAAAAACGATTAGATAAAATTGAATATAAATTTGTATAAGAATTAGGAATTATAATGAAAATAGGAAAGTTTGATTTAAATAGTAATGAAACATATATAGTAGCTGAACTTAGTGCAAATCATAATGGATCTTTACAAACAGCCCTTAATACAATAAAAGCTGCAAAAGAAATAGGTGCGAATGCTATAAAGTTACAAACTTATACTGCTAATACAATGACACTAGATTCAAAAAAAGATGATTTTATGATTGATGGTGGAACTTTATGGGATGGAAAAAGTTTGTATGAATTGTACGAAGAAGCCTTTACTCCTTGGGAGTGGCATAAAGAACTTTTTAATTATGCTAGAAGTATCGATATAGATATTTTTTCAACTCCTTTTGACAAAAGTTCTGTTGACTTTTTAGAACAGTTTAACCCAAGTG
Organism: Halarcobacter sp.; assembly: GCA_041583235.1. Lineage (GTDB taxonomy): Bacteria > Campylobacterota > Campylobacteria > Campylobacterales > Arcobacteraceae > Halarcobacter. Next base: position 5,300 of record JBFHGG010000122.1, on the reverse strand, counting down.
CTTATAAAATAGCCTCTTTTGAAATAACTGATTATGAACTTGTGGAATATGTAGCTTCTAAAATGAAACCAATTATTATAAGTACAGGAATTGCAACTTTTGAAGAAATCGAAGATGTTGTTAATATTTGCAAAAAAATTGGAAACAATGAGATTATACTTTTAAAATGTACAAGTGCTTATCCAGCACCAATAGATCTAGCAAATTTAAAAATGATACCAAATATGGCTGAAACTTTTGATGTGATAAGTGGCTTTTCTGATCATACTATTGGAAGTACCGCTCCAATAGTCGCAGTAACGCTTGGAGCAAAAGTCATTGAAAAGCATTTTATCTTAGATAAATCTATTGGAGGACCTGATAGTGAATTTTCAATGGATAAAAAAGAGTTTACTAAGATGGTGCAAGATATTAGAGATACAGAAAAGCTTTTGGGAAATATTGATTATGGTTTAAATAAAAAAAGAAAGTCTCAAAGAAGATTTTGTAGAAGTTTATATGTAAGTAAAGATATAAAAAAAGGTGAAATTTTTAGCCAAGAGAATATAAAAAGTGTGAGACCAGGATATGGTAAACATCCTAAATATAAAAAAGATATAATAGGTACAAAGGCTTTAAAAGATTATACTTTAGGTGATAGGGTAGAGTAGGAGAGAAGATGATAAAAAAAATAGAACAGATTATATGTGAAACTTTAGTTGAACTAAATGAAGAGTTAAAGAATGAGAATTTTGAAAAACCAACTAATAAAACAAAACTTTATGGAACAAATGGAATGGATTCTTTAGCTTTAGTATCTTTTATTACAGATTTAGAAGAACGTATTAGTGACGAATTTAAAAAGGATATTATTTTAGCAGATGAAAAAGCTATGAGTGCTAAAACTTCACCCTTTAAAAGTGTTGAGAGTTTGAGTTTATATATAAAATCACTGTTGGAAGAATAATGAATCAAATCATAGTTATAACAGGAACATCTAAAGGGATAGGGCAAGGTCTAGCAAATTATTATTTAGAAAATGGTGATACTGTAATAGGATGTTCAAGAAAAGAAGCTTCTATAAATCATAAAAACTATAAACATTTTTCATTAGAAGTAAATGATGAAAAAGCTGTTATAAAAATGATTCGGGCTGTAAAAAAAGAGTTTGGTAAAATAGATGTTTTATTAAATAATGCAGGAGTAGCATCTATGAATCATATTCTTACAACTTCTGTTTCAAGTGTAGAAAAAATATTTGCCACAAACTTTTTAGGAACATTTATATTTACAAGAGAAGTTTCTAAAGTAATGATGAAACAAAAATATGGAAGAATAGTAAACTATACAACAGTTGCAAGTGCTTTAAGACTTGAAGGAGAAGCTATATATGCAGCAAGTAAAGCGGCAATTGAAAACTTCACTCAAACATCAGCAAAAGAATTAGCACCTTTTAATATAACTGTAAATGCCATAGGCCCAACTCCTGTTCAAACAGATTTAATAAAAGCTATTCCAAAAGATAAAATCGATGAACTTTTGCAAAAACAAGCTATAAAAAGATTTGGGCAATTTGATGATATAAAAAATGTGATTGATTTTTTTATCAGTAAAAAAAGTGATTTTATTACAGGACAAATAATCTATCTTGGTGGAGTATCTAACTAATGAATTATTTATTTAATAAATTTTCTACATTTAAAGAGCTTAATGCAATTATAATTGAAGATAAAGTTTATTCTTATGAGAATTTATTAGAAAAAATCATTGAATATAAAAAGATATTAGAAAATAAAATAGAGCCTTCAAGTGTTGTTGCTATTTTAGGTGATTATACCTTTGAAAATATTGCTCTGTTTTTTGCTTTACATGATAATAAAAATATAATCGTACCTATAACTACAACTTTAGAAAAAGTACAAAATGAATATATGGAAGAATCTTTTTGTGAATATTGTATAAAAATAGATGCTCAAATAAAAATAGATAAATTAGAATCTAACAATTCACATAAAATGATACAAACTCTAAAAGATAGTAAAAACTCAGGTTTAGTGCTTTTTTCAAGTGGAAGTACAGGTAAACCAAAAGCAATGATACATAATCTTGATAATTTAATAGCTACATACAAAGATAAAAGAGCAAAAGCTATGAATATGTTAGTTTTCCTTATGTTTGATCATATTGGTGGATTAAATACACTTTTTAATGCTTTATCAATGGGCGCTTGTTTAATTATTCCTAAAAATAGAAATGCAAAAACTATTTGTGAACTTATAGAAAAATATAAAATAATGGTTTTACCTTCTAGTCCTACATTTTTGAATCTTATACTTATATCAGGTGAGTATTTAAATTATAACTTACGAAGCTTACGAATGATAAGTTATGGAACAGAAACAATGCCAGAATCTTTGTTGATAAAATTAAAAGAGATATTCCCAAAAGTAAAGTTTCTACAAACCTTTGGTACAAGTGAAACAGGAATTAGCACTACAAGTTCTAAATCATCTGATTCATTATATATGAAAATAGAAGATAAAGATAGTGAATATAAAATTGTAGATAATGAACTATGGCTTAGAAGTAAAACACAAGTTTTGGGATACTTAAATGCTAATATGGATTCTTTTACAAGTGATGGGTGGTTTAAAACTGGTGATTTAGTTGAAGAGATAGAAGATGGTTATCTAAAAATAATTGGACGAGGGAAAGAAGTAATTAACGTAGGTGGTGAAAAAGTATTACCTACTGAGGTTGAATCGCTTATTTTATCTATAGGAGATATTGAAGATTGCATGGTTTATAGTGAACAAAATGCAATTACAGGACAAACCGTTGTTTGTGATGTGGTGTGTTCGAAAGAGTTTAATAAAAGAGAGTTAAAAAAACTTATTCGAGTATTTTGTAAGGGTAAACTTGATAACTATAAAATACCTACAAAAGTGAATCTTGTGGAAAAAACTAATTTTTCTGATAGATTTAAAAAAATTAGAAGAAAAGAAAAATAGTGAGAATTTGTACAGTCGTAGTTACTTTCAATAGATATGAACTTTTAAAAGAGTGCTTAGATTCCTTATTAAATCAAACATATAAAAATGATATTTTATTAGTTGATAATGCTTCAAGCGATGGTACAGATTCAAAAATTATAGATGATGGGTATTTAAATAATAAAGAGATTATTTACAAAAGATTAGATAAGAATACTGGTGGAGCGGGTGGATTTTATTTTGGTGTAAAGTACGCTTTAGAGAATGGATATGATTATGTATGGTTAATGGATGATGATGCAGAGCCCGAAATAAATTGTTTAAAAAGCTTAATTGAAAATATAGATGAGGAAAAATATAGTGCATATGCTCCAAAAGTTATGATAGGAACTAAAGAAGATTCTATTTTATCAACTTTTGGACATAGAGGTTTATTTGATTATGAAAACTGTTTACCTGCTTTTCAAAAACCAATAGATATAAAAGAGTATAAAAAAGAAAAGTGTGAAATAGATATGGCCTCATTTGTAGGGATATTAATTTCTGTAAGAAAGGTAAAAGAGATAGGTTTACCCGAAAAACGATTCTTTATACACCATGATGATACAGAATATAGTTTAAGACTTTCAAAAATATCAAAAATATTGATGATTAATAGTGTAAATATATATCATAAAGAAAAAAGGCAAGAAGAAAAGATAGAAAAACAATTTTTAGGATTTAAGAAAAATAGAATAAAATATGAAAAACTTTGGTTAAAATATTTTGGTCTTAGAAATTCTATTTTCATAGCCTTGAAATATGGCAAAGGTTATAAGAGATATTTTTTAATAATTAAATTATATTTTGATTTAGTAAAAGATATTATTCTTTATGATGATAAAAAATGGATACGTTTAGTTTTTGCATCAAACTCTTTTTTTGATGGGATTAGAGGTATTTTTGACAATGAAAAACCAACTAAGATATTAAAAGGTAAATAGATGATTGACTATATAATTGTAGGTGCTGGACTTGCAGGAGTTGTAATGGCAGAGAGAATAGCATCGCAACTTAATAAAAAAGTACTAATAATAGAAAAGCGAAATCATATAGGTGGGAATTGTTTTGATTTTAAAGATGAAAATAATATCTTAATCCATAAATATGGTCCACATTTATTTCATACAAATAATGAAGAAGTAGTCGATTATTTATCACAATTTACTTCTTGGGATATATATAATCATGAAGTATTATCTTACATAGATGGTAAAAAAGTTTCTATCCCTTTTAACTTTAATACCTTATATGAAGTATTTCCCCAATCTAAAGCAAAAGCTTTAGAAGATAAACTTTTGTTAAATTTTGAATATAACTCTAAAATACCTATTTTGGAACTTAAAAAATCGGAAGATAAAGATTTGGCTTTTTTAGCAGATTTTATCTATGAAAAGATATTTGTAAACTATACAGCAAAACAATGGGGAATGAAGCCAGAAGAGATGGATAGTGCTGTATCTGCAAGAGTTCCAGTTTTTATAGGCCGAGACAATAGATATTTTAATGATAAATATCAAATGCTTCCATCAAATGGATATACAAGAATGATACAAAATATGTTAGATCACAAAAATATAAAAATCATGACAAATACTGATTTTAAAGAAGTCTGTAGTTTAAAAGAAAAAGATTTTTATTTCTTTGATTCAAAATTTGAAGGAAAAGTTATTTATACTGGACAAATAGATGAACTTTTTGATTATAAATTTGGGGAGTTGCCTTATCGAAGTGTAGATATGCAATTTGAAACAGTGGAAAAAGAGTTTTATCAAGAAAAAGCAACAGTAAATTATCCAAATGATTATAACTTTACAAGAATAACAGAGTTTAAGCATATTCACTCATCAGACTCAAAAAAAACAACTATACTTAAAGAGTATCCACAAGAGTATAAAAAAGGTAAAAATACGCCTTATTATCCAGTATTCACACAAGTAAATCAAGATAAATATAATCAATATTTAGAATACTCAAAAGAGTTTGATAACCTTATTTTAGTTGGAAGACTTGCTGAGTATAAATATTATGATATGGATGATATAGTGGAAAGAGCTCTAGATGTTTTTGAAAAGGAAATAAATGAGTAAAGACTTAGGTATTGTAATTTGTAATTTTAATAAAGTTGATTATTTAAAAGGTTGTTTAAGAACACTTTATAAATCAAATTTCGAAAATTTATCTTATGATGTAATTGTAGTAGATAATGCATCGACAGATAACAGTGTACAATTTATTAAAGATAATTATAAAAATATAACTCTTTTAGAAAATGAAATCAATACAGGT
>JBFHGG010000121.1:0-6722 GCA_041583235.1 Halarcobacter sp. | reverse complement strand
ACCTACTTGTCCTGATTCTACAATTACAAAGGGTTTGAACAAGAACATTGCTGCAATTATAATTATAATTACATAAAATATTCCCGCTTTTTTTCCAAAGTTCTTGAAAAATTCAGGTGGCTCAAAAGGTGGTTGAAAATTTCCTCCACCTCCATTGTTATTAGAACCACCACTGTTCTTATTTTGTTGTCTATTTTTAAAATAGTCATTATCTATTGGCATATTTATTTTCCTTTTTATAAAATGATTTAGTTAATATACGTTAAATCTTTTAAATACTTCTCATTTTTTCCAGCTACTACATCAAAATAAGCTGTTTGTAAAACTTCAGTTATTGGTCCTCTTTCACCATTTCCAATTATCCTTGCATCAATATCTCTAATTGGAGTTACTTCAACAGCAGTCCCTGTAAAAAATGCTTCATCTGCAATATAAACTTCTTCTCTTGTAAGTCTTCTTCTAATTACTGTATAACCTAAGTCTTCAGCTAAATCAATAACAGTTGCTTGAGTAATTGACTCTAAAGAGTTATCATTAGGAGGAGTAATAATAACACCATCTCTTACAATAAAGAAACAAGCCCCCGATGCTTCAGCAATATAACCTTGGTCATCTCTTAAAAGTGCTTCATCATATCCACATTCAACTGCTTCACCCTTTGCCATTTGTGAGTTTAAGTAGTTTGCAACAGCTTTTGCTTTACCCATTCCTGAAGTATTAGAGTTTCTAGTCATTGAAGAAATTTTTACTCTAACACCTTTTTTCATTCCATCTTCACCTAGATATGCTCCCCATTCCCAAGCAGAAATAGCAACATTTACAGGTGCTTCTTTATGGTAAAGTCCCATAACACCATAACCTAAATATACAAGAGGTCTAATATAAGCACCTTGTGTTAATTCATTTTTTTGTAATAATTCAATTTGTGCATCATTTAATTCATCTTCAGTAAAAGGAACATCAATAAGTGTCATTTTTGCTGAATTAAGTAATCTTTTTGTATGTTCTTTTAACTTAAAAATTGCACATCTACCATCATGAGTTTTATATGCTTTTGTACCTTCAATCGCACCATTTCCATAGTGTAAAGTATGGCTTAATACATGAACTTTTGCATCATGCCAATTAACAAATTTCCCATCCATCCAGATGTATTTTGCTTCTGTCATTTTTTAATATCCTATATTAAATTTTTAGCTAATAGTTTATCGAAGCTTTTATTAAAAATAAGTGAGATAAGAATTTTAAATAAGAATTGCATAAGAATATTTAATAAACAAGCTTTTTTATAAGTATAAAACTAGTTATCATTTGTGAAAGTATTTGCTATATGGATTAAGTTTTTTTGAGCAATCTTAGCTAAAAGAGTCTCTTTTATAACTTTAATTATTGTTTGTTTGTAAAGAAAATTTATTAATCGCAACTTAGTCGCATTTAATAAATTAAGGCTATAATTAATAGAATAAAAAAATAAGTAAAATAACAAGGTTTAAAAATGAGTCAACAAGATTTTTGGAATCAAAAGTTTTCAAGAGATGGATATCTTTATGGTAAGAAACCAAACTCTTTCTTAGTATCATGTTCAAGTAGTTTTGATAAATCAGAAAAGTTTTTATGTTTAGGTGAGGGTGAAGGTAGAAATGCAATATATTTCGCAAGTAGAGGCTATGATGTAGAAGCTTTTGATGCTTCAGATATTGGCTTAAAAAAGTTAGAAGATTTAGCAAGGGAAGCAGATCTTTATATTCATACAAAATGTTTAGATTTAAATCATTGGGAAGTTTCAAAAAAATATGGCTCAATAGTTGCTTCATTTTTACATATGTATAAAAATGAAAGAGAAAGTTTATTTAAAAAAATAGAATCTTCTTTAGAAGAGGGTGGTTATTTTATAGGAGAATTTTTCTCAACAAATCAATTAAAGTATGAAAGTGGAGGTCCAAAAGATATAGACTTACTTTATACGGTAAAGGATTTCTTAGATGCCTTTCCTAACTGTAAAAAACATAAAGTTGAAGAAGTTGAAACAGTACTTGATGAAGGAAAAGGACACCAGGGGAAAGCAAGTGTTATAAGGGTTATTGTAGAAAAAAACTAGCCCTTATTTTTTACTAAATTTTAATGCATATTTCTATATACTCTTGCCTTAATTACAAATAAAAACATACTAAATTTATAAAGATTACATATATGATAAAACAAATAAATAGACTAATTGAAGAAAAAGTACTGATTATAGATGGTGCTATGGGAACACAGTTACATCTTGCTGATGTAAAAGAAGAAGAGTGGCAGTATGAGGGTAAGGATTTAGAAGGTTGTCCTGAACTTTTAAACTTAACTGCTCCTCATATTTTAGAAACAATTCATGATAACTATGCAAAAGCGGGAGCAAATTTAATAACAACAAATACCTTTGGTTCAATGCCTTGGGTTTTGGATGAGTATGGAATTTCTCAAACAGCATATGAGTTTTCAAGACTAGGTGCGCAACTTGCAAAAAGAACTTGTGAAAAATATAGCACTGCTGAGAATCCAAGATTTGTTTTAGCTTCAGTTGGACCTGGAACAAAACTTCCAAGCTTAGGTCATATTACTTATGATGAGATGTTTGATGGGTATAAAATTATGGCACAAGGTTTAGTTGATGGTGGAACAGATATATTTTTACTTGAAACTTGTCAAGATCCACTTCAGATAAAAGCTGCTCTTCATGCTTTAAATAGTGTTGCCCCTCAAATTCCAATTATGGTATCTGTGACCATTGAAATGTCAGGGACTATGCTTATTGGTACTGATGCTCTTACAATTGCTGCAATTATGGAGCCCTTTAATATTTTATCACTTGGATTTAACTGTGGGACTGGACCTAAGCAAGTTTTAAAACATGTAAAAACTTTAAGTCAAGTTTCTAAATTTCCAATATCAGTTCACTCAAATGCAGGACTACCTCAAAATAGAGGTGGGCAAACTTATTATCCAATGGGACCTGATGAGTTTACAAGTTTACAAAAAGAGTTCTTGGATATAAATGGAGTAGCATTTTTAGGGGGTTGTTGTGGAACAACAGCTGAGCATATTGAAATTATGGCAAAGGCTGTTGAAGGTTTAATTCCTAAAAAACCTTGTGGATTTTTAAAAGCATCACTTGCATCTTTATTTAATACAGTTCCTTTAAAACAAGACCCAGCTCCACTTTTAATTGGAGAGCGTTCTAATGCCACTGGTTCAAAAGCCTTTAGAGAACTTTTAAAAGCAAATGATTATGAGGGAACTTTAAGCGTTGGTCAACAACAAGTTAGAGCAGGAGCTCATATAATTGATGTATCTGTAGGTTTTGCAGGACGAGATGAAAGAGAAGATATGGATAAGGTTGTTGAACTTTATTCTCAAAAAGTTTCACTTCCTTTAATGCCAGATTCTACTCAAATCTTAGCACTTGAGGCTGCTTTAAAACAAATTGGTGGAAGACCTATTATTAACTCTGTTAATCTTGAAGATGGAGAAGAGAAGTTTGATGCTGTTTGTTCTTTAGCTAAAAAATTTGGTGCTGCTTTAGTTTGTCTTGTTATTGATGAAGTTGGAATGGCAAAAACAAAAGATGATAAGCTAAGAATTGCTGAAAGAATTTATGATTTATGTGTAAATAGACATGGTTTTAAACCTGATGATTTAGTATTTGATATGCTTACATTTACTATTGGTTCTGGTGATGATGAGTATAGAACAGCTGGTGTTGAAACAATGGAAGCAATTAGAGAGTTCCAAATAAGACATCCTGAAGTTGGAACTACGCTTGGACTTTCAAATATCTCTTTTGGACTTGATATAAAAGCAAGAGCATATTTAAACTCTATTTATTTAGATTATTGTGTAAAAGCTGGTTTAACATCTGCTATTGTAAATGTAAAACATATTTTGCCACTTAATAAAATCTCTGAAGATGATAAAAAAGCTTGTGATGATTTAATTTTTAATAATCAAGAAAATGGTGACCCTTTATTTGCCTTTATTGAGCACTTTTCAAATGTTGAGGATATTGAAGAACAAAGTGATGAAGAGTATCAAAAACTTGAACCTATTGAAAAAGTTAAAAAACTATTACTTGATGGGGACAAAGATAGAATGCTTCCATTAGTTGAAGAATTAAGACATGAAGTAAAACCAGAAATCATTGTAAACGAGTGGTTAATTGATGGTATGAAAATCATTGGTGAACTATTTGGTTCAGGTCAAATGCAATTACCATTTGTACTTCAAAGTGCTGAAACTATGAAAGCAACAGTAGATGCTTTAAATCCATATTTACCAAAAGAAGAAAAAGCTTCTGAAACTGTATTAGTATTAGGAACTGTAAAAGGTGATGTTCATGATGTTGGTAAAAACTTAGTTGATATTATTCTTTCAAACAATGGATTTAAGGTAATAAATATTGGTATTAAAGCTGATTTAAATGACTTTATTATTGCAGTAAAAGAGCATAAAGCAGATGCCATTGGTATGAGTGGCTTACTTGTAAAATCAACTGCTGTTATGAAAGAGAACTTAGAAGAACTACAAGCTCAAGGAATAGATATTCCTGTACTTTTAGGTGGAGCTGCTTTAACTAAATCCTTTATTAATGATTATTGTAGACCTTTATACGATGGCCCAATTTTCTACTGTAGAGATGCATTTGATGGTGTTGTTTCTATGCAAAGAGTTGAATCAGGTGATTCTTCAAATACTGCCTTAGCAGCTGATTTAATAAATGAAGAAGATAATACACCTAAAAAAGAAGTAGAAGAGATTATTGTAAAAGAAGAAGATGTTGAATTACCCGAAGCTGGAACATTCACTTTTCCACCTTTATGGGGAAGAGTTGCCCAAAGTGGAAATGAAATAAATAAAGAGTTAGTATTTAAATGGATAAATCATAGGGTTTTATTTAGACAAAGATGGGGATATAAAAGAGGTAAGCAAAAAAGTGAAGATTTTATCAAACATGAAAATGAAGTAGTTGAGCCTTTATATGAAAAATTAAAAGAGGAGTTTATTTCTAAAGAGTTATTTGACCCAATCTCTATTTATGCTTATTATCCTTGTATTTCAAAAGAGAATAAACTTTATATATTTTCTCCTGATTATGCTTTTCATTCCCTTGAAGAAGCAAAGAATATACCACCTTTAGATAAAGCTATAAAAGTATTAGAGTTTCCAAGACAAAAGAAAAAACCACACAGATGTATAGCTGATTTTTATGCAAATGATAGACTTGATGTGGTTGCTTTTACTTTTGCAAGTGCAGGATTAAAACTAAGTCCTTATGAAGCAGAACTTTATAAGCAAAGTAAATTTACAGAGTATTATCAAGTTCATGGTTTAGGAGTTGAATTAGCAGAAGCTTTAGCTGAGGTAATTCATAAGCAAGTAAGGCTTGATTTAGACATTGTTCCAAAAGAAGGGCATACTTTAAATGATGTTCAAATGAAACAGTATGTAGGTTGTAGGTACTCTCCTGGATATGCTGCTTGTCCTGATTTAGAAATGAGTAAGGATATTTTTGATTTATTAAAACCTGAAGAGTTTGGGATTGAACTTTCTGAAACATTCCAAATTCATCCTGAACAAAGTACTTGTGCAATAGTAGTCCCACATCATAAAGCAAACTACTATAATATTTAAAAGGTATGACAAATACTAAAAAAGGTTTGTTAATAACTTCCCTTGGAGCTCTAATAATGAGCTTCGAGTCATTATTTATAAAACTTACAACAATTGAACCTTTAGTGTTCTCTTTTTATATTGGAATTTTTATGTTTCTTTCAACAGCTGTAATTTTAATAATAAAAAAGAAGAATATCACAAATGAGATTATTGAAAAATCTTTTAAATATGCACTTTTAGGTGCTTTTTTAATGGCTATTTCAAATTTGTTTTTTATCTCTGCTATTAAAAATACATTAGTTGCAAATGTTGTTTTAATATTAGCTACAGCACCACTATTTTCAACTCTTTTTGCTTTTTTAATTTATAAAGTAAAACCTCAAAAAAGTATATTTATCGCATCATTTTTTATATTTATAGGTTTATTTATAATATTTAATGATCAACTAGGATTTGGAAACTTCTTAGGAAATATTTATGCACTAATTTGTGCTATCTTATTTTCACTCTCTTTTGTTTTTTTATCAAGACACACGAAATTTGATAGGGTTTTATTGATTTGTATAAGTGGAATTATTTTAACTATTTTAGCTTTTTTTCTAGCTGCAAATATAAGTATTGATACAAAAAATTTATTAGTAGTTGCTATTATGGGAATTTTAATAACGCCAATTTCAAGAGTTTTAATAGGAAATGGAACAAAATTTATAAGTGCAAGTGAAGTTAGTCTTCTTATGATTATTGAAACAATAATGGCACCTATTTGGGTATGGATGTTTTTAAATGAGATTCCTAGTTCTAATACTTTTATTGGTGGTTCTATTATTCTTTTAACATTAATAGTGAATTCATTTTATAATCTTAAGAGGGAAAATTAAATAAAAAAAGGGAATATAAAATTATATTCCCTTTTTCTTATGGATAAAATATTCTATCTTATTAAGACATAATCTCATCAATAGTAATGTAATCACCAACTCTACCAGTCATTTGCTCAACATCTGTGTTAACAGGAAGAGTTTTCTTACCTGGAACCCAACCTGCAGGACAAACTTCACCAGTTTTTGTTGCATGTT
>JBFHGG010000120.1:0-6723 GCA_041583235.1 Halarcobacter sp. | reverse complement strand
GGGTGAGAAGCCTGGAGTAGCAATTGTTATAGATGGAGTTCCTGTACAAGAAACATCAGGAAAAATAAATGTAGACTTAGACAATATTGAATCTATCAAAGTTATAAAAGGTAGTGCTAGTTACTTGTATGGTAATGATGCAATTGCTGGGGCAGTTATTATCACAACAAAACAAGCAAAAGGGCAGAGTTATTCTAAAATAGAATCTGAAGTTGGAAGTTATGGTAGTAAAAGATTACTTTTAGGAACAAACCAAGTATTTGAAAATTCTGCTCTACAAATACAAGGTTCAACAAGAGAAAGTGATGGATATTGGGAAGATGCATTTGTAAAAACAAAATCTTTTAATGGTAAATATCAATACTATTTTGATGACAGTGATTTAACTTTTGGACTTGGATATACAAAAAGAGAAACAGGCGATGGAAATAGTGTTAAAGGAATTACAGAAGCTATAGAAAATCCAAAAAGTGTAGATTATTATTCATATGCTGGTTATTATAATAGTGATCTTATTAAAACATTTTTAACATATTCTAAAACTTTTGAAGATGATTCTGAATTAATGTTAAGAGCACATAAATATATTGATGATAAAACTTATAATAGTAATAGAATGAAATACGATAATAATGAAAAATGGGATCAAAATGGAGCAAAAGGTGAATATAAAAAATCTTTTTCTGATATTGGATTTATGCTAGGTTTTGATTTACAAAGAAATAATACAGAAGAGACTAGAAATATAGTAAGTGATGGAAGTTTAGATAATGATTATGAAACAAATGAAGAGATAAATGCTCTTTATTCAGAACTTAAATATAAGCTAACAGATAAATTTATAACTACTTTTAATATTAGATTTGACAATATCAAACATGAATATGAAGATAATTTAGATAGTTCAAATAATGTTGACCCTGACTATAATGTTTTTTCATATAGAGGAGGATTAAATTATAAATTTAATGAAAATCTAAATTTATATTCAAATATTTCAACAGGGTTTAGAACACCCACTGTTACACAAACAAGCACAAATCAAGTTGCTTTAGCAGATGATCCAACTTTAGATATACCTTCAGAAATTGATGTTGAAAAAACTTATAATTATGAAATAGGAATTAGAGGGAAAAGTGGATTATTATCTTATGATGCTTCAGTTTTTCAAATAGATAGAAAAGATTATATTGGAGTAATTGCAGGAAGTTATGTAACAAGTGATGATGACGATGAGAGTAATTATGATAATATTGGAGATATGAGAAGTAGAGGGCTTGAATTGTCATTATCAAGTGATCCTTCAAAAACTATTTCTTTTGATTTATCATATACTTATTTACAATCTAAGTTTACTGATTATTGGATTACCCAACAGCAAACAGAAGATACAAATCCTTCTTATAGTATTAATAACGCAATATTTGAGAGAGTTGACTTTTCAGGGAACGATGTTTCAAGATCTCCAAAACATACTATTAATTTAACAATGAATTATAAACTTACAAATAAATGGAATATTTCTCCAGAGTTAATTTATAAAGGAAGTTACTATGCAGATGAAGCTAATCAATTTAAGCAAGGTGGATACACTGTTGTTAATCTAAGAACAAATTATAAAGTAAATAAATCTTTAGAGTTTTTTGGAAAAATAGATAATGTCTTTGACAAAGATTATTTCCAATTTGTTAATGTAAATTCTTCTGCTCTTGCAACTATGGAAGATGCAACAATAAGAGTAGCCCCTCCAAGAGCATTTTATGCTGGATTAAGATATAGGTTTTAGGAAATAAAATGATTGATTATATTAATAGAGATAAGAATGATATGTTTAATAATCCTATTTTGGGATTTCTCTTTAAAAATAAAACATTTCTATTTATTTTACGAATATCTGTAAGTTTTATATTTTTTTATGCTATTTATTTTGGATTTGTAAATCAAGGCAAAGAGAATATTTTTACAGGAGCACTTTTTTGGGGTCTTTTTTGGTCTTTATTTATGGTGGTTACACTTCCTACTTTTGGTAGAATATTTTGCGGTATTTGTCCTCATGGATTTCTAGGTAAATATATTACAAAATTTGGATTGAAAAATTCTATTCCAAAATGGATAAAAAATAGATATATAGGAATATTCTTACTTGTAATTGGCTGGTGGGGAGTTTATTATACTTTCCCTGGATTTTGGAAAACACCATTTATAACTGCAATTATGTTTGCTTCTATTACAATATTATCATTTCTTCTTTATTTTATATATAAAGAGATGAGTTATTGTAAATTCATTTGTCCTATTGGAACATTAACTAGAGCTTATGACAAACTCTCTTTTACAAAACTTGAATCCTACACAGACTCTTGTAAAGATTGTAAAACTTTTGAATGTGCAAGTGCTTGTTCTTATAATTTAAAACCCTTTACATTTTCTAAGAAAAATCAAAATGACGATTGTACTTTATGTATGGATTGTGCCACAACATGTGAGGCAATAAAGTTTAAAGTTACAAAACCCTCAGAACAGCTTTTTTCAAAATTTAAAACTTTAAATGCCGAAATCTGGGTTTATATTCTCATATTAGCTTCAATTCCTATTACAATGACTTTTGCACATGGATTAAATAGAAGCAATATTGCAGATAGAATGATTTGGAATCAAACTGCAGCATATTTTGGTATGAGTGAGTATGCGGGAGGTTTTGCATTATTATATGCACTTGTATTCACTGTTTTTTCTTCCGTTATAGGTCTCTATTTTGCTTCAAAAGTATTACAAAAAGATTTTAAAACAATTTTTTCTACTTTGGGTTATGCTTATGCTCCACTTTTTATTTTAGGTACTTTAGGTCATACAATAGAAAGTTTTTTTACAAAAAATTATGAAAAAATTGTTGAAGGTTTTAGTCAAGCTTTTGGATATGTAGTTAATGTATCATCTTTAGCTTCAAGAAATGATGCCTGGGTTCATTATTTTGGAATATTAAAGTGGATTGGTGTTGTTTGGGCTTTAATACTTTTATATAAAAGATTGAAACTTATTAAGACTAGTAAAATTAGAAAAATATTTGCATATATTTTTGCTTCATCTTTGATAATCTTTTTTATAGGTGTAAATATTTATAGATCATATGTTTTTGATACTTATGGTGCAAAAACAAGAAGTGGGCATTCTCATTTGAAAAAAGATTTAAAAGGATAATACATTGAATATAGAATTGTTAAAAAACTTAGTTGATTATGGAGTTATTGCTTTACTTATATTCATGAGTTTTATTGCTGTAATGTTGTTTATTGAAAGACTGTTTTTTTACAGAAAATTGGATGTAAATAAGTATAAAAATAAAAAACAATTAGATATTGCACTTACAAAAAATCTTACTTTTATAGGAACTATTGCTTCTAACTCACCTTATATAGGTTTACTTGGTACTGTATTAGCAATTATGCTTACATTTGTGACTATGAGTGAAGGAGATATTGAAGCTACTAAGATTATGAGTTCTTTAGCACTTGCATTAAAAGCTACAGCGGTTGGTTTAGTTGTAGCAATTATATCTATGGTTTTTTATAATATTTTAAGTAGAACAGCTGAAATTTTGGAAAGTAACTATGAAAATCAAGAAGTTTGATTCTATTAATGTAATACCTTTTATAGATGTATTATTAGTACTTTTAACAATAGTACTAATGACATCTACATTTATAGCTAAAGGGGTGATTCCTATATCTCTTCCAAGTGCAAATAGTTCTGAAGAGCTTAAAATAACAAAAGATATTTCAATTTATATAAAAAATGATAATAGCGTTTATTTAGAAAAAAATAAAATTTCAATAAAAAAGCTTTCAGAACAACTCTTAACAATTGACAATAAAATAGCAGTTTTACTAAATAGTGATAAAAGTGCTAAGATAGACACTTTTGTTGGTATTTTAGACTTATTAAAAAAGAATAATTTTGAGAATATTTCAATAGTAACAAAAAAATGATTCGATACTTAAACTCTTTTGTAATAACTTTAATCTTATATTTTATTATCATTGGAACATTTTTTTATACTTATTCAAATATTAATAATAATATTGAAAAAAAAGTAGAAAAAAAAAGAATTTCTTTAAATCACATAAAGCTTATAAAAAAAGAAGAGCTAGTATCAAAAAAAATAGAAGTAATTCCAAATATTAAGAGCTCTATAGAAAAAATTAAAAAACAAGAAAAATCAAAACCTATAGATAAAATAAAAGTAAAAGATACAATAAAAAAGAGTGTAAAAAAAGTTGTAAAGAAGAAGTTAATTAAGAAGAATATAAAAAAAATCAAAAAAGTAGTAAAAAAAGAAGAACCTAAAGTTATCAAAAAAGTAGTAAAAAAAGAAGAAATTAACAATCATCAAAAAATAGCTAATAATTTTCCTTCTGAAGTTAATCCTTTAAAATATAAAAATGATTTTTTAGAAAAAAATCTATTCTTAATAAAAAAGTCTATTCAAGATAATATCAAGTATTCAAAAAGAGCTAGGAAAATGAATATTGAAGGAGATGTAATAGTAGAATTCTCTATATTAAAAAATGGTGGTATAAGTGAAATAAAGGCACTAAGTGGACATAAATTATTAAAAAAATCAACAATTAAAGCTATTAGAAAAGCATCTACTTTTTTTCCAAAAGTTAGTGAAAGAATAACTATAAAATTGCCGATAAAGTACAAAATTATTTAATATTGAATGAAGATTCAGTTAATAAATAGTTAATAAATAAATGATAAAATTATGAAAAGAAAATAAGGAGGCTGTCATGAAAACTGTAAAACTTATGATGACATGTTTATTCGTTGCTGGTACAACATTATTAGTTGCTAAAACATTACCAAGTAATGGTCCTTTGCCATTTGCAACATATGATTCTGATAATAACAATGTTATTACATTAGAGGAATTTGATGCAATTAAAAAACAAAGAATGAATCAGAAAAAAGAAGAAGGAAGATTATTAAGAAATAATGAATATTCTTCAAAATTTGTTGATATAGATAAAAATGCTGATGGTGTTATTAACCAAGATGAATTAAAAATTTATCAAGAAAGCAGATATAACTCAAGAATGAATCAACAAAAAAAAGGTTTTAAAGGTAATTGGTAAATTAAAGGAAGGAGAGATAAGTTACTTCTCTTCTTCTCTTTTTAATATCACGCTCCAATTTTCATATTTTGGATCATTATTAATTTCATCAATTCTTTTTTGTGTTAAGTGAGGATAGGACATAGTCTTTCCATCCCAAACTATACAAGGAAATGTTTTTTCTTTTTTAAA
Organism: Halarcobacter sp.; assembly: GCA_041583235.1. GTDB lineage: Bacteria > Campylobacterota > Campylobacteria > Campylobacterales > Arcobacteraceae > Halarcobacter. The sequence continues at coordinate 1,417 of JBFHGG010000120.1, read as the reverse complement.
TATTGCTTTGATTTTTTCAAACATTATTTAAATTTTGCTTTTATTCTTTTTTCTAATTCTTCAATTGTTTCAATTGCATCTTCACTATGGTCTGAAAAACCCCAATTTACTAAAACTGAATCAACTCCTGCATTTGCTGCAGCCATAACATCTTTATGGGAATCTCCAATTAATTGGGCATTTTGCTTATCAATATTATGAGTATCTAAAATTTTATAAACCATTTCAGGATGTGGCTTTGCATTTTTAACTGAATCATATCCTAGGATTGTTTTAAAATACTGTCCAATTCCAACGTGGTCTAACATTCTTTTTGCAAAAACAGAGTTTGCATTTGTTGCAACTGCTAATGTAAAATCAGATTTTAAATCATCTATTAGCTTTTGAATACCTTCATATAATTCTAAATTATTTAAACAATTATCATAATAATAATCTTCAAATAGTGTTTTTTGTTCTTCTGTAAACTCTTTTGTCCCATAAAAAAATTCAGAACCATTTATTTTAGGATCATTTAGTTTTTCAAGAACATTAGTTTTTTCTAAATGTTCTAAGCCCAAGTTCTCTCTTACATGATTTATTGTATTTGTTATAGAAGTTCCACTATCAACTAAAGTTCCATCCATATCAAACATTAATAATTTCATTTGTATCCTTATAAAAAATCTTTTGGAATTATATGCTTATCTTTGATAAATTTAGGTTAAATGAAAAGTGAATTCTAGAATTAACACATCTTTAACAATTATTAATTACAATTACATCATAAAAGAAAATTAAATACCTCCTACTACTAATTTAATTTTTCTTCTGACTGAATATGATTGAATGCAATTTAATGTAGCTTCACTTTTTAAGTGGAGCTTTTTTTATGCCTTTTATATTTATTAATGCCTTTTTAAGTATAATGCAAAAAATTTAATAAAGGAGGACTATACAATGATTAAAAACAAAAAGAACTACTTTTCATTTTTTGGTATTTTATTAGCAACTGTCAATAGAAAAATGCATTCGCAAATTAGCATTATGACATCTATTATAAGTAAAGATATGCCAAAAATAGCAAAACTGTTACACGCAAAACAGTTAAAACCAATCAAACAGTATTCATCAAATCACATATAAATAAAAATAGGAAATAAAAAACACATGAGAAACAAAAATTATAAAACAAATAAAATATCTACAAAAATAACTCTAAGCGCAGTCGCAAGTTTACTTCTAACAACAAGTCTTTTTTCGCAAGAACTATCAACAATAACCGTTACAAGTGCTACTAAATCAGAGCAATCAATCAAAGATGTTACTTCAAATGTTGAAGTTATTACAAAAGAAGAGATAGAAGAGAGACATTTTACAACTGTTACGGAGGCTTTAAATACAATAAGTGGTTTAAATATAAATAGTAATGGAGGAG
>JBFHGG010000119.1:0-6784 GCA_041583235.1 Halarcobacter sp. | reverse complement strand
TGTTGGGATAATGCAGTGGCAGGAAGCTTTTTTAAATCATTAAAGAATAAGTTGATTTATCAAAAATATTTTATACAAAAAAACAAGCAAAACAAGCAAAACAAGAAATATTTGAAGAAATTAATTTTATGTTACAAAAAGAAATGGCTGCGTAGAATTATGAAAAAAAGTGTCTTATTATAAGTTAGCATTCCAATCTTTCTAATTTTATAGGTAGTAGAATCAATATTGCTGAATTACAAGAAAATGAGATATATAGAGTAGTTTCTGCTTTTATTAACGTCGTAGCATAATAAAAAAGTATTACTATAAAAAAGCTACAAAGTCCAAAGACTTTATAGCTTAGTGATTTAATTCTAATTATTTTGATTTGTTTTATTCTTTGCTACAAGAATAAGCCTATTTACTTAAATAGTTTATTTAAACTATTTTCCAATCATCTTTACAATTGCATCAATATCAGACTCACGAAGTGGTTTTGGTTGAGCAACCATAAGGTTTTTTATCGCACCACTATAGGTTCCATTTTGATAAGCTAATATTGCAGATTTTATTTCCGTTTTTGTCATATCCTTTACATTTTCATTAATACTTCTTGAAATAGTTATTAAGCTTGAATAATTTTTGGTTTAGTAAAGGCATTAATAGGTTTGATTACGCCTTTATATTTTTCAACTTGTACTAATGCTGTATGGGCAATATTACTTTGTGCTAATTTTGAAGTACCTTTATCAATAGTAAGTAGATTTACATTACCATGTTGACAAAGTGATTTTTCACCTGGAACTTCTGGAGAATACCAAGCCCCTTCACATATAGATACAACATCATCTCTTACTTCTTCAGTAATATGTGCAGCTGTTAAAATCTCACCTCTATCATTAAATACTCTTAAAATATCACCCTCTTTGATTCCTCTTTTCTTTGCCTCTTTTGCATTAAGTAAAATAGGTTCTCTTCCTGATTTTTCATAAAGACCTCTAATATAACTATTATTCATTTGAGAATGAAGTCTATATTTAGAGTGAGGACTTACTAAATGTAATGGATATTTTTTAGTAACTTTTTTATTGCCTAAATATTCAATAGGTTCAATCCAAGAAGGGTATCCTTTACAATCATCATAATTAAATTTATCAACAACAGGTGAATAAATTTCAATTTTACCTGATGGTGTTCCTAATTTATGTTTATATGGATTTTTTCTAAACTCTTCATATCTAGTATAGTATTTAGTTTTTTCATCATCTTTAGGGAATCTAACATAACCTTTTTCCCAGAATTCATCAAATGATGGCATTGAAAGCCCCATTGCTTTACCTTTAACTGATGCATCTGCATAAATAGATTTAACCCAATCCATCTCAGTTTTTTCTTCAGTAAATACTTCTTCATATCCCCATCTTTTACATAACTCTCTACAAATCCAGAAATCACTTTGACTCTCTCCTGCAGGTGCCACTTCCGCTTTTCTAGCAATAATATACTCTTTACAAGATCCTGTTTGGTCAATATCAACTCTTTCTAATTCTAAAGCAACAGGAAATACAATATCTGACATTTTTGCAGTTGAAGTCCAAAATGGTTCAGCTGTAATTACAGTATCAACTTTTTTCCATTGTTCAATCATATTATTCACATCCTGATGACGAGTTAAAGGAGAACCTGATGCGTTATACATTAATCTAATATGTGGCAATGTAATTTTCTTACCATTTTGGTCAATTACTTTTCCTGGATTTGCTAATGCTTCAATTGATCTTGAAGAAGGAATAACATGATCATGATTTTTTAACCAAGGTGCATTTGGATATTTTTTATTATATTTTTCAGGAATAGACTGTGAAATACCTGCAATTGTAGGTGCAATTTTATCAGTTGCTCCTGATGAATTATATGCTAAAGAGAACTCAATTCCCCCACCAGGTAATCCCATATGTCCTAACATAGCAGAAAGAACTGTACTCATCCAGTGATTTTGTTCACCATGATCTTGTCTTTGTAATGCTCTACCACAAAGAATAATCGATCTCTCTTTTACTAAAGTTTCAGCAAACTCTGCAATTTTACTTGCGGGAACACCAGTAATTTCTTCTGCCCAATTAATATCTTTTACTTGACCATCAATTTTACCCATGAAATATTTTTTAAATTTATTAAATCCAACAGTATATTTTTTAATAAATTTTTCATCATAAAGTTTTTTAGTATATAAGTGATGAATCATACCTAACATCAATGCTGGATCTGTTCCAGGTTTAACAGAAATATGTTCCGAACCTAAATATCTTGCAGTATCATTAACTCTTGGATCAACTGAGAACGCTTTTATTTTTTTAGATGCAACTGCTTTTTGAAGTTCTGCAAATTCCTCAAAACATCTATGCATTGGAATAGACCATGTAATTTGATTAGTAAGAATTGGATCACATCCCCAAACTACAACACTTTTTGCATTTTTAAGAATTGCTTTCCATTTTGTAGGAGTATCATAAACAGAAGAACCACCTAAAACATGAGGCATTACTACAAGTCCGGCTCCAGTTGAGTAATCTCCTGATTCTGTAACAAATCCACCAAGAACTTTCATCATTCTTCTTGAAACTGTTCGTCCCCAACTTACACGTCCAGAACCACCCCACCAGTAACACTCTCCATAAATACTTTCAGGTCCATATTTATCAAATGTTGTTCTCATTTGTTTAGCAGCTAAATCAAGTGCAGTGTCCCAAGATACTCTTACAAACTCTTCTTTACCTCTTAATTCAGGATTAGAAGGTCCATTAGCTTTAAGAAATGATTTTCTTACCATTGGGTATTCAACTCTTGTTTGATTTTGTATAAGGTCTCCAGTTGCTCTAATCATTGGTGATGGGAAATAATCATTTGCAAAAGGCTTAGTTTCAGTCACTTCACCACTTTTAATAGTTGCATTAAACATACCAAATCTATTAGCTGAAAAAACTGTCTTTTGGTCAAAGTTTGTCATATCTGCCCAACCGTCAAGTCCTGTTGCTTTTAATGAGCTTACAGCTGTTGCTGCTGCTCCTAATTTTAAAAATCCTCTACGTTTCATTTTTTTCTCCTTATTAAATTTTATTTTTATATTTATTTGGCATCTGCCGCATTTTGTTGCAAGTATTTAATTATTAAATTTTTTGTTGGAAGATCAAGTGCAACTTGCTCCATCATACTTTCAATTTGTTGAGGCCATTGATTTACTGTATATGCATTTGCATGTGGTAAATGATGACACATTGAACAAGTTCTTTCATATGTCTTTTTAGCGTTTAATCTTAATGCACTTGGATCTTTTGAAATATTTTTTGAAGCAATTTTGAATTCTCCTTCAACTTCATGCCAAATTTCTCCATAATCATCTTCATATTTTTTTACTATTTTAAAAGATTTATTTGCAATATCTTCGTCTTTAAACTCTGCATATAACTCACCTCTTTTCATATCTCTTACTACCATTTGTGGATAGTTTTCTAATCTAAAACCTTTGATTTTTATTGTTGTTTTATCTTTTGAAGTTTTAAGAGCATCAATTGGTGTTAATACTTGGATATATCCAATATTTTTTCCACCTTTTGTTAAATCAGTCTTTTCTTTTAAAATTGTGTCATTTGCAAAAGAAAAACTAAGAGTTGAACAAAGAAATAAAGATATAACAATCTTTTTCACATTTACCATTTTAAGCCTCCTGTAGCTTTTTTATTTTTTCTATACAGGAATTTTATGGCAAGAGTATAAAGAAAGTATAATCTTTTTATTTTTTTGAAGTTTTTTTATTTTATAGTGAGTTTATATCCAATTCCTTGGATGTTTTGAATAAGTTCTGGGTAGATTTTTTTGCGAAGTTTATTAACAAACATTCTTATGGCATCAGGTGTTGCTCCATTTTCCATCCATACATAATTTTCAATTAAAGAAAAAGGTACAGAGTGTTCTTGGTGTTTTAAAAGTAGTTCTAGAAGACGTTGCTCTTTTTTTGTTAAGGATATTATTTCTTTATTTAATAGTAACTCTTTTGTATCTAAATTATATTTATATCCATTTGACAAATCAAAGAGAGTAAACTCTTCTTTAAAAGAACTCATTGCTAACATCATAGATACTAAAAGTTGTTTCTTATCAAATGGTTTTTTTAAAACACTTCTACTTTTCACCTCTATTGCTTCAAGCATATTTTCATCTGTGTCATAAGCAGTTAAAAATATAATTGGAATATGAGGATCAAATTTTCTAATCTCATGACTCATCCTTAGACCTGTCATTTTTGCCATATGTATATCAGAAATGATTAAATCTATATTTTTAGATTGAAACTGTTCAAGTCCTTCTATTCCATTTTTAGCAGTAAATATTTCACTTACATACTCTTCAATAGATTCAACCATGATTTCAAGAAGACTTAACTCATCTTCTACTATTAAAATTTTTTTATTTTTTAGCAGCTCTTTTACTTTTTCATACATTTTGTTTTCCTATTTCAATCATAAACCTAGTAGGGTTTGAACTGCTATCTAAAGTAAATTTACCATTCATTTTGCTCTCTATTAGTAATTTACAAAGATGTAGCCCTGTTCCCGTTCCCTGTTCACCTTTTGTTGTAAAAAATGGTTGAAATATATTTTCTTTATTATGTTCTGAGATTCCATTTCCATTATCTTCAACACTTATCAAAAATAGATTCCCTTTTTTTGATACGTTGATTTTGACACTTGACTCAAATAGAGGTTCTTCTTTTAAAATCTTTGACAATTCATCTTTTGCATTTCCAATTAAATTGATTAAAACTTGTTTGAGATATGAAGGATAACCTTCACAAGAATAATCTTTTTTTTCATCATAAGTAAATTCTAACTCAATACCATTCATTGTCATTTGAGGTGAACTAATTAAAATTATCTCTTTTATAATACTAACTAAGTCAAATTTTCCTTTTCCAAAGTCCTCTTTATAAAAGTTTCTAAAAGCATTTATTGTCTCATTCATCAATTCAATATTACTTCTTGACCTATTTAGATAGTTATTTGCTTTTTCAAAGTTTTGTTTTTCAATCATCTCTTCTGTATTACTAATTAACATTAGAAGAGTACTAAGTGGTTGTCTCCATTGATGAGATATTGCACTTACCATCTCTCCAAGTGCTGCCATTTTACTATTTTGAATCAATAACTGTTCATGTTCTATCTCTTTTTTCTCTAATTCTTTTTCATGAGTTACATCATTAATAGTTAAAATCGAACCTTCTAACTCTTTTTGGTAATTATTAAGAAGTGGAGTTATTTGAACTCTATATATTTTTTCATCTTTTTTTAAAGTATATGATTTCATTTTAAAAAGGTTATTTTTTATATCTTCAAAACAAGATACTTGACTTTTATCACCTGCTTCATAGTTTAGATAATGAACAATAGAATCTAAAGGTTTTGAATAAAGAGTTTTACTTTTTAAGTCAAATATCTTTTCAAATACCTTATTTATAAAAATGATATTTCCATCTTTATCTGTTAATAGAATTCCCCATGTAGGACTCTTTGCAAAATGTCCTAAAAGTAAGTGTTTGTTATAAAGTTCTTTTTGCGTTGTTGATAAAAAGAATATTGTTCCAACTCCTAAAGTAAACAATATAAGAGAAGCAATAAGATTCATAAAAAGTTGCTGATTTAAATCTTTATAAAGTTCATTTTCATCTAAAACTGATACAAAAAGCCAATCACTATTTTCCAATGTTTCATAGGTAAAAATATATGATTTATCTTTTATCTCGAATGTTTTATCACCTCGTTTACTTTTTGGAAAAGTTGATAAAAATCCTTTTAAGTCTTTATTTGAAAAATCTATTCCTAATTTATTTGATTGTGCTATTACTTTTGCATTTTCAGTCATTAAAAATGCAAAACTTTTTTCTAATGGAAATAGTTTCGATAACTCATCTTTTACTAATTCAAGTTCTAAGTCACTTGCCATAACTGCTAAAAGTTTATTGTTTTCATATACTGGAGAAACTATACTTATATATTTTGTAGCTTCAAATCCAGGTGAACCATAATATGGTTTTGTAATTGTTGTTTTACCCTTTTCAATAGCTTCTAAATACCAAGGTCTTTCAGTTGCAATATAATCTTTGCTATAAAACCAATCAGGACGTCCTGATATTGTAAAGTTATCAGGATATGCAATATATACACTGGTAAAACCAATACCAGAATTCATTGCATTTGTAAGTATCTCTTTTATATTTGAAAAATCTTTTTTTCTATCTTTTTTTATTAGATTCTTTCCCATAGTTTCAACAATATGCTTTAAAGCTGATAACCTTTCATCAAATTTTTCTTTATAGGCATGTACTAATTTAATTTGATTCTCTTTTGTATTTTCTAAGAAGTATGATTTATTTTCAGTGTAAGTAGAATATATTATAAATATATAAAGAAGAAAAAAGACTATAGAGATAAGTACAAAAATTTTATTACGTTTCATAAGATTAGACCTTTTTATCAACTTTCTAATTTATTATAGAATCAAAGTATAACAAAAACATAATTATTTTCATAAAAGAACAAGTTTAACAAGCTGTAGAGACGGTGAAAGAACTCTAATACAAAAGCCATCGATAACAGCAAATTAGCTAAAATATAGTTATCATAGATTAACAAAAAGGCTTTAGAATGCCGAACTACAAAGAAGGATTAAACCGTCATTAGCAACTTTTATTCCCTCCCAGTTTAGATGAATATGTTGATGAGAATAATCCAGTAAGAGCTATTGATAG
>JBFHGG010000118.1:0-6801 GCA_041583235.1 Halarcobacter sp. | reverse complement strand
GTATTAATAATAGATTACATAATCATTAATTCTATTCTATTATAATTTTTACATAAATTAAGAGGGAAATGCGAAGCCCTTTTAATAAAATTTAAAAAAGGTGCGAGTTTTTAAATTTTTATTTTGTTTCCTTTATGTGTGAAAAAGCTCCTTATAGGAGCTTTTTTTTTGCATATGAAAATATATTTTGAGTATTTTTTAAGCTTGCATGTGTAATAGTTGCATATACAATTAAATAAAGGAATTGTAAAAGAAAAAAGACTTAAGAAAAGTCTTGAAAGTAGTAAATAATGTTCAAAGCAAGTAATCATTTAGGATTAGTAGTGCTTCTTGCAATTCTTTCTTCGATTGCACCTATGGGTATTGATGCCTATATTCCTTCTATCCCTGATATTGCAAATACATTTAAAGTTAGTATTGAGAAGATTGAACTCTCCTTATCAATATTTTTAATTGGTTTTTCTATTGGTCAGATCTTTGGAGGACCAGTATCAGATTTTTATGGAAGAAAGAAAAGTTCAATTTCTGGGCTTTTAGGTTTTTCATTATTTAGTTTTTTAATTATCTTTTCATCTAGTATATATGAGTTATGGATTTATAGATTTTTTGAAGCTTTTTGCGGTGGAATTGTAGTTGTAAATGCAAGTGCTGCAGTAAGAGATAGATTTAAAGGTGCAGAAGCTGCAAAAGTTTTTTCACTTATTGGAACAGTTAGAAGTATTGCTCCACTTATTGCTCCTGCAATTGGAGCTTTTATAATTCACTTCTTTTCTTGGAAAGTGGTATTTTTATTTTTAACTCTTTATTCTTTACTTATAATATATTTTGTGTATAGAAATCTTGAAGAGAGTTATACTTATGTAGAACAAAATGTTTTACAATCTTTTAAACAAGTATTAACTCACAAAGAAGCGATGAAATCAATGTTGGTTTTAGCTTTTGCTTTTTCAGGATTTTTTATTTTAATTTCTAAATCATCTTTTATTTTTATTGAATACTTTAAGGTTTCTACTGATCATTTTCCTTTTTATTTTGGTTTAAATTTTATGGTATTAATTATAATGACAAGAGTGAATATATCATTATTAAAAAATTTTGAACCAATATTTATAATAAAAATTGCTATAGGTATTCAAGTTATAGCTGGGTTTTTAATGGCTATAAGTTATAAGGATATTACACTAATTGAAATGCTTATTTATATGGCAACTTATATGAGTATGATGGCATTTATTTTTGGAAATTGTTTAGCCTTAGCCTTAGAGCATTTTTCTAAAAATGCGGGGGTAGCTTCTTCTGTTGCGGGAGTCTTACAATTTGGATTTGGTGCGATAATATCTTCAATAGTATTAATTTTTCATAGTGAAACTTTTTTACCTATAGGATTAAGTATTTCATTTCTTTCCATTATTTCTTTTTTAATAATAAGAACTTACAAATAGAGGTAATACAATGAGAGGTTTTTTGATTTTAATTTTTATGGTTAATTTTTTATTTGCAAAGGAGCAAGAAACTATGGATTTAACTATGACTTGGGTAGGATTTTCGGTCCTTTTTATATTTGTAATTGCTTATTATTTTATTGCAAATGAAGAAAAATATAAAATAGATAAATCTGTTCCCGCACTTTTTGTAGGAATAGTCTCTTTTTTATTAATAGCGGTTTATTATTATATAAATGATTTAAATATTCATTTTGTTCATGATGAAGCTGAAAGCGTTATATTGGAAATTGCAGAGATAATTTTCTTTCTTTTTGTTGCTATGACTTATATCGAATCACTTATTCACATGGGAGTTTTTGATACTTTAAAATATAATCTTATTTCCAAAGGTTATACTTATAGAAAGCTATTTTGGGCAACTGGATTTTTAGCATTTTTTATTTCACCTCTTGCTGATAACCTAACAACTGCACTTATTCTTTCAACAGTTTTAATCACAATTGAAAAAACAAAAAAAGAGTTTTTAGTACCAAGTGCTATAAATATAGTTGTTGCAGCAAATGCAGGTGGAGCTTGGTCACCTTTTGGTGATATTACAACACTTATGGCTTGGACATCAGGAAAAGGGCATTTTATTGATTTCTTATTTTTATTCCCTTCTTCAATTTTAGGTTATCTAGTAACAGCGTTTTTCCTTTCACGTGTTGTTCCTCTTACAAAACCAAATTTTGATTTTAGCAAAGAAGTAAAACCTAAAATGAGAGAGGGCGCTGTAAGTGTAATTTATTTAGGAGTTTTTACAATTGTATGTGCAGTTTTATCACATCAGATTTTGGACTTCCCCGCTATGTGGGGAATGATGTTTGGTTTAGTTCTCTTAAAACTTCATGCTTATAAACTTGCAAAGAAATTTGGAAAAGACTATTTTGATGTTTTTCAGTCAATGGCAAAAATTGAGAATAATACTTTAATGTTCTTTTTTGGTATTTTAGCAGCTGTTGGTGCTTTATATTTTATTGGATGGCTTAATTTAGCTTCAATAATTTATAAGCCTGAATATTTAGGTCCTACTTTATCAAATATTGGTGTTGGTTTTATTTCTGCAGTTATTGATAATGTTCCTGTTATGTCTGCAATTTTAAAAGCAAATCCTGATATGGATTTATCAAATTGGATGCTAGTTACTTTAACAGCGGGTATTGGTGGTTCTTTAATATCTTTTGGCAGTGCAGCAGGCGTTGGAGTTATGGGAAAACTTCCAGGTATTTATACTTTTAGCTCTCACTTTAAATATGCTTGGACAATCTTACTTGGATATTTTGTATCAATTGCCGTTTGGTATTTACAGTTTGAAGTATTAGGTATTTCTTAGAATATAACTAAGGGCCTACCAAAAGGAATTTTATTTTTCTTTTGTGATAATGCCCAAAGAACTTCATATGTTGGTGGGATTCTTGGAAAAATTCCTTCCCCATCAGTAAAGTATAAAAGCATAGAACTCATAGGAAGACTTGCCTCAATATATTCAAATACTGGCCTATAATCTGTTCCTCCACCACCTTTTATTGGAAAGTCCATTTCCTCCCCACCTTGAAAACTATAATGTCCATGAACTTTTGCATCTGCAATTATTAGCTCAATTGCAACTGCTGGAAAATTTTGCATGATAGATTTAAATTCTTCAATGAAAGCACCTAAAATATCTTCTTTTATACTTCCTGATGTATCAATTGCAATTACAAGACTAAGAGTATCACTTGTTAAAGAGGGTAATGCAATTCCTCTATATATATGCTTTTTATTTGGAGGCATAAAAGCGTAGTTATTTCTCATATGTCGATTAATTGCATTATAAAGTTCAAATCTCCAATCTATATTTTTTGCTTTTACTTTTTTTGCAAGTCTTTCAAAGCCTGTTGGCATAGTAGATTTTCTTTGTGCAACTTCTTTTGATAATGTTGCTGCATAATCCCATTGCTCTTCATCTTTTTCATCAAGCTCATCATCAATTTTGTTCATTTTAGAGAACATAGACTCTTTTTGTTCATCTGAACTTATAAGATTTTTATCTTCTTTATCATTCTTATCTACATTATCTTCAAAGGCATTTGTAGCTTGGAAATCATTTTGTTCTAATAAAACTTCATAGATTTCTTCAGAATACATATTTCTAAACTCTTTATTATAGTTTGCACCTTTTGGAATTTTAAGACCATTTTTTTTAAGAATATTATTAATTGCAAAATCTGTTGCTAATTGCCATAAAAGACCTTTTCTTTTTAATTTTCTTTGTTGATGGGCTAAAATATGATGCATAACACAATTTGTAAGTATAAAAAAAAGTTCCTCTTTTGTACAAGATTGAATAAACTCTGGATTGTATTTAAATTTTGAGCCATTACTAGCATAGAATTTTATTTCATAATCTTCTTCATGTTTTAATCTTGAAGCTAACATTCCAAAATAAGGATGCTTAGAAGAGAGTTGGCTTTTTGCTTTTACTAAAAGCGTATTTGCATCTAACATATTAGTGTAATAAATTATTGAATTTTTTAATCCACAAAGGCCAAGACTTTAGATAATTAAGTTCGATTTTTCTATCTCTTAAATCTTGTACTATCATTACTGCAAATTCACCAGGTAGATTTAATGTGTAAGCTAAAAGATGGTTTATATTATCAGATGAAGTATAATTATCCATTCTCATAGATAAAGATGTACATAATATGTGTAAGGCTGAAGTCTCTACTGGTACTTCATTTGTGGTTCCATTTAATATATTATCAATATTTGGTAGATTTTTTTCAACTGCAATAAATCCTAAAAAGGATGCGGCAAGTTCTTCGCCTATTGCTCCAGAAATCATAGTAAGTAATAAATCATCATCAGGTTTTGATACTAGTATTTCATTTACATACTCCCAAGTTCTTGGAGTTGCAAATGACTTATTATCATTTTGTGTATCAAAGGCAAAAAGAGCATCTGGTCTATATGATATAAAGGCTATTATAGAAGTTTCAATTTTTGATTTTCTTGCCCATATTGTCCAATCCTCAACATTAGTTTCCATTTCTAAGTGTACAAATCTATTTGCAAGAGGTGAGGCCATACGAAAAACAACTCCTCTATCACTTTCTCTATTTCCAGCAGCAACAATTGACCAACCATCAGGAAGAGTATATTCTCCAATTTTTCTATCAAGTATTAATTGATATGCTGAAGCTTGTACCATTGGTGCAGCTGTATTTAATTCATCTAAAAAAAGAATTCCTTTCTCTTCTTTTCCATTAGGTAAAAATGAAGCAGGTGCCCAAACAGCAGAATTATCATTTGCATTAAAAAATGGAATACCTCTAAGGTCCGTGGGATCTAGTAAGGAAAGACGTAAATCAATACAAGCTATATTTTGCTCCCTTGCAATTTGTGCAATAATTGAAGACTTACCAATACCAGGAGGTCCCCATAAAAAAATTGGAACTTTTCTTTTTGTTAAGTGAGAGATGGCACGTTTTGTACTTTGAGGGTTCATGGGATTCCTTGGTCATATATTATTCTAGTACTTGCAAGAAGTATGCCAAGAGGAAAAGTGCCTTTTACTATAAAAAGTGTATAATCTTTTTAATATAAAAATAAGGTTTAAGATTGAATATAGCTATTATAGGGGCAGGAGCTGCAGGCTTGATTGCTGCAATTACTGCAAAAAGAGTAGATAAAAATATAAATATTGACTTGTTTGATAATAACAATGGCATAGGTAAAAAGATATTAGCCTCAGGTAATGGAAGATGTAATATATCAAATACAAATTGTCAAGTTGAAAACTATATTGGAGAAAATCCAAGCTTTGTTTCTTTTGCATTAAAACAATTTGATTTTAAAGCCTTTGAAAAGTTTTGTAAATCTTTTGGTCTGTTATTAGATATAAAAAGTGATGGAAAAGTATATCCCTTATCAAATGAAGCAAAATCAGTAGTAAATCTTTTAGATGCATGTATTAAAACTCTAGGAATAAATTTTATTCTTGAAACAAAAGTTATTGATATAGAGAAAGTAGATAATAAATTTATAGTAAAAAGTGAAGAAAAAGAGTTTAAAAATTATGATAAAGTCGTAATTTCTTCAGGCCTAGGAGCTGCTCCTCAGCTAAGAGCAACAGAAGATGGTATGAATATAGCTAGTAAGTTTAAACATACTTTTAATCTAACTTATCCTTCTTTAGTAGGACTTCATACAGACTTTTTAGATAATAGTAGAATACAAGGTGTAAAAAAAGAATCTTTAGTCGCATTATATATAGATGGACAAAAAGAGAATGAAATCTTAGGTGATGTACTTTTTACTAAATATGGAGTTTCAGGATTTGCAATACTTGATATTTCACAATATGCGGTTTATCCTTTATCTTTATATCAGGATGTACAAATATCAATTAATCTTTTTCCAAATATGAATAGAAATGAAGTTTTAGGAATGATAGAATCTTTATTTAATTCAATACCAAATGAAAAAGCAGTAAATCTTCTAATAGGAATAATCTCAAATAAACTCTCCCCAGTACTTTTAGATATATGTAAAATAGATAAAGAATCATATGCAAAAGATATAAATGCAAAACAAATAAGAGCCTTAGTAAATGCACTTACAAACTGGCGAATGAAAATCACAGACACACAAGGTTTCAAACATGCAGAAGCCAGTGGTGGTGGAATAAGAACCGATGAGGTAGACGCTAAAACCTATGAAAGCAAAAAATGCAAAGGCTTGTATTTAGCAGGAGAAGTTTTAGATATAGTTGGAAATAGGGGTGGCTATAATCTACAATTTGCATGGGCTAGTGGGTATTTAGTTGGGAAATCGCTGGTAAAATAATAAATTTGACAAATTTTGGCGTTATTGTTGGAATTGGATTAATAGTAAGATAAATTATTATTTGATATAGTGAAAACATAGTAATAAATTTGATACGAGGTAATATAAATTGGAAGATAATAACGGACTGAATAGCCAAAGAAGAAATTTAATGCTTACTAATGTTATCATCTTTCTTTTATATATAACAGAAACAAAAATAAATGAAATTAAAATTTTAGGTATTAATTTTACATTAAAAAATAAAATAGATTTTATTGAAAGTTTTAATGATTTATTAGTAATTTTACTTATTTACTTTTTAATTAGGTATATATCATCACTTTATTATGAATGCAATAAAGATATAAAAAAAAGTATTTTGTTAGAAATTTTATCAATAAATAAAAATAAGTTTAAAAAACTTATAATTAATTTCATAATAGGAATTATTAAAATTATTTTTAGTAAAACTACAATAAATTTAATACCTATATAAATATATCTT
>JBFHGG010000117.1:0-7089 GCA_041583235.1 Halarcobacter sp. | reverse complement strand
TGGTCCATGACTAACAATTCCACCTAATGTTGCATAAACCCAAGCTTTAACTCCACTATCTTTACCAAAATGTTTCATTATAAATTTTGGTTTTAAAAAATAGTTAATCAAAGTTGTAATAATAATTATCATCACAAATATAGGTAAAAGCTTTAATAATACTTCAT
Source organism: Halarcobacter sp. (assembly GCA_041583235.1). Lineage (GTDB taxonomy): Bacteria > Campylobacterota > Campylobacteria > Campylobacterales > Arcobacteraceae > Halarcobacter. Next base: position 6,922 of record JBFHGG010000117.1, on the reverse strand, counting down.
AACTTTTTTCTAATGATAAACTAAAATTTTGTCTATCAAATAAAAAAATTACAATATAAATAATTATAACAAAAAAAAGAAATTTAATCCCTTTAAACTCTAGTTTTTTCTTTTTACTCATTAAGAAATCCAATTTACAGTTAATACTGTAGAAATAGAGATTAATATAGTAAAAATAAAAGTAAATAAAGTTCTATAAAAAGTAAATCTTAAACCAAATATTTCAAGTTCTGCTGGAAGTTGGACAAGACCTAAGGTTACCCAAGAAAGAACAAAAGCAGTGACTGCAAATAAAGATACTCCAGCTTTTGTTAATTCACCACCTAATATATAAGAAACCATTGGATTTCCTGTTAAAACTGCGCCTAAAGAAGTTCCTATTACTGTATCAATAAAATCATTTGATATAAAAAGAGAAACTAATATTTCTTTTGTTATGTAAGTATCAAAAATACCTAATAATAGAATAATTGCTAAGAGCATAGGAAGCATTGAAAAAAGACCAAGAATAGCTTTATTTAATGCTTCTATTAAAGAGTTTTTTTCTTTCAAAATTTAATATTTATTTCTAGATATGATTTTAATGAGCTGAACAAGTTCCAGCGTCTGCTAGTTTATCTAATTTTCCAGAAATTAACATTTGGATTGAATCTTCTACTTTTGGACTTTGTTGATCAAAGTATACATCTAAACCTTGTTCAAAAAATCCTTTAGCAGGATTTGCCCCAATACCACTTACAACTAATGCATCTGGATTTAGATTCATTATATTTGTAATTGCACCACTACAAGCACCTGAATGCCCAGGATTTGCAATAACTTCTACATCAGAAATTTTTTCATCTTCTAATGTAATTATTGTATAAAATTTTGCTTTTCCAAAATGAGCACCTCTTTTACTAAGATAACCCATGTCTTGATCAGTAGGAAATACTACTCTCATTGTTCTTCCTTTTATAAGTTTTAATTATACTTTTCCCTATAATTAACTTTGATAAAAGAATTGTAGCACTTGTATTATTATAATTTGTTTATTTTAATTATAATTTTTAGTTATAATTCTTTATTTTTTAAATTTCCATTCTTCTTTTTCTAAGATAGTTATTACTTTTTCTTTTACATTTCCTTGAAGTTCAATCCACTCTTCTTTGATTGCTCCACCACAAGCTAGTTTTTTCTTTAGAAGCTTAAGCACTTCTTTTTTATCTTTATCACTTAAAGAAAATCTACCAAGCAAAGTAACTGGTTTACCTTTTCTTTTTTCAAAAGTAAAAACTAATTGATGTTGATTTTTTGGCAAGATTTCATTTTTATTAAATGTACTATTTATATTTTTATTATTACTTTTTTTATTTTTTATTTTTTTATCATTTTTTGATGTGTCATATATTTCATCTTCAAGTTTTGCACCCATTTCAAATATCATGAAAAATCCTTGATTCTAGTTTGTACATCTATTTCATTTATACTTACAAAATCTTTTTGATTATATTGTTCAACAGCAACTCGACCTATCATAGCAGCATTATCAGAGCAGTATTTTAATTCACTCAAAAATAGTTTTGTATTATGCTTCTTACATAACTCTTCAATGGCAGTTCTAAGTCGTATATTTGCACTAGCACCACCTACTATTGCAAAATTTGAAGGGGCTTTTTTCTTAAAAAGCTTTTTTGTTTTTTGCATAATATGAGCAACAGCAGTTTTTTCAAAAGAGGCACAAACATCATATCTATCTTGCTCATTTATATCTTTATCTCCTAGCTTCTCAATTTGCAATCTTACTGCATTTTTTAATCCTGAATATGAGAATTCAATATTTGGACTTTGTCTTAAAGGAATAGGAAAATCAAATCTATTTTCATCACCTTTTAATGCATTTTCTTGAACAACTGGCCCTCCTGGATATCCTAATCCCATCATTTTTGATACTTTATCAAAACTCTCTCCAAAGCTATCATCCATTGTACTTGCTATTATTTTCATATCATTTAATGACTTAGCTTCAATAATTTGCGTATGTCCACCTGAAACTAAAAGTATAGTTGTAGGAAAAACCTCATCTTTTTCAATAAAAAGAGAATAAATATGCCCTTTTAAATGATTAACTGCAATTAGGGGAAGGTTTAAGCTTAAGCTCAAGGCTTTTGCCATTGTAACACCTTCCATTAAAGTTACAGAAAGTCCAGGGGCATTTGTAACTGCTATTGCTTTTAATTTTGGGAAATACTCTTTACACTCTTCAAGAATTTTTGGTAAAGCTTCCACATGTAACCTTGCAGCAAGCTCAGGAACAACTCCTCCATAAACACTATGTTGTAACTCTTGAGATATTTTTTTATGATAAATAAGTTCTTTTGTATTTATATCTGTAATAGCAAGAGAACTATCATCACAAGAAGATTCTATACTTAAAATCATTTATTTATTTTCCTCACACTCTTCTTCACGATTTATCCAATCTAAAGCGCAATCAAGTTTTCCATATCCTGAAGCCGCATTTATATGTCCTGCTTCTTCTAGAAGTTTCATTCCTACACCTAGTTTACTTTGTAATCTTATTGCTTCTTCTACATTCATATATGGGTCATTTGTAGATGCTGCCATAATAATCTCTTTTGCTTTTAAATCTTTTACAATAGGATAAGGAAAAAATGTTTTTGCATCTCCTAACTCTTCATTTCTAACAGGAGCCACTAACATTAATTTATCTAATTTTATATCAAGCTCCTGACAAATATGAAACCAAAGTAAATTTGCCAAAGAGTGACAAACTATAATTGTAGGTTTAAAATGCTCACACTCTTTTTTTAAAAACTCTTTCCACTCTTGTAAATCTGGATTATTCCTATTTGGAAGAACAGGAAAGGATACTGGTGTATTTTGTTTGATTAAATCACAAGCTAATTGTGCTTGCCAATGAGGGAAATCACTTCCACCTAAACCATGTAATATTAAAACTCTTTTATTCATATATCTCTTCTTTTTAAAAATCTCTTACACATCTAACATATTTTGTTTTATGTCTACTATCAAAATATGCTGTTCCACTTACAAAATGCATATAATCTGCATAAAACCAAAATGTTCGCCAATGAGCTTTTAATGCCCAATATCCATCAGGAACATTAAATTTAAAAGCCTTATTTATATAATTTCTTTCATTTTTCTTATCAACTATAGTTTGAAACTCTTCTATAGTTGGAATTCTCCAATTAGAGTATCCTGCATGATTTAGTTCTTCACAATAAATCACTGCATCATCATGATTTTTTTTAACTTTAATTACTGAAATATCATCCTGCCACATAAGTTTATTTGTATTATCTACAACTACATGTGAAGAAGATCTTTTTAAATTACTTGAAAAACTGAGACTAAACAATAAAAATACCACTAATAAATATTTCATTATTTATCCTTTATAGAAAATTTACCTCGTTCTAATCGTTCTTTTACACTATTATCAAGAAGTTCTATACTTATATTATACTCTTCTTTGTAAACTAGTCCAACTAATTCTTTACAAACTTTTTTGTTTTTTATTTCAGTACTTTTATTGTTTTCTTTCCACTCTTCAAACTTTTCTTCATATATTTCTACAATATCTTTTTCAAATTTGCTTCTCGAATATATTAAAAAAACAGTTAAAGCTATTAAAATACCAAAAGGAATAAGTAAATCAAGACTCACAATAAACTCTTACTTCTTTATCAATTTCAAAAATATCATCAATATTTTTTGCACTTATATTATTAAATTTATTCAAAGCCTTCATTGAGATTTTTGCAATATCCAAAAAGCCAATCTCACTTTTTAGAAATTTCTCAACCCCAATTTCATTTGCTGCATTTAAAACAACACCCAAATCAAGATTATTTAAAATATCATTCCTAGCTTCCCAAATTGGATACCTTGAAGTTTCAATCTCTCTAAACTCCAAACTTCCAACTTTTAATAAATCAACAGGTTTTAAAATCTCTTCATCACAACGACCTAATATTGCATAAGCAATAGGAAGTTGCATAGAAGCGTTTGCTATATGTGCTGTTGTACTTCCATCTTCAAAGTTTACCATTGCATGAATTAAGGATTTTGTTTCGATTATTGCATCAAGTTTTGTAATATCAAAAAGCCAAGCAGCTTCAACTAATTCAAACATTTTATTTGTCATTGTTGCAGAATCTATTGTGATTTTATTTCCCATTGACCAATTTGGATGATTTAAAGCCTCTTTAATAGATACATTTTTTAAATCTTCCAAAGCATAATCTCTAAAGGAACCCCCACTTGCAGTTATAGTCATAGAGTTAATTTTTTTGTCTTGAACTAAATACCATAAACCAAAATGCTCAGAGTCTATAGGACTTAATTTACTTTGGTCAATAAACTTTCCTGCTGCTACTAAAGACTCTTTATTTGCTAAGGCAATCTTTTTCCCACACTGTATTGCTTTAAGTGTTGGTCTAAGACCTAAAAAGCCAACAAGTGAATTTACAACTGTTTTAGCATCACTATTTTCAATAGCTTCTAAAATGGCATCTTCTCCAAAAGATACATTTGAATGATTTACATTTTTTATATCTTCTTTTTTTGCTATTACTACTTTTTTAGGTTTAAACTCTTTTATTTGCTCATTTAAAAGTTTTATATTCCTTCCTGCAACTAAAACTTCAACATTTAGATTAAACTTTCTAGCAATATTTAGAGTATTAACGCCAATAGACCCTGTGCTTCCTAATAAAATCACATTACTGCTCGTAAAAGAACCAACATCATAATTCCACCAAAAAGGTAGCCATCTGTTCTATCTAATATTCCACCATGTCCAGGTAGAAAATCTCCACTATCTTTAACTCCTGCTTCTCTTTTTAAATAAGATTCAAATAAATCTCCAAAGACTGAAGCTAAAGCAACTATCAGAGAAATTACAATTGATCCAAATGTTGAAATATTATCAATGGCAAAAAATACACCAAAAACAGTTGCAAAGATTAAACCTCCCGCAACTCCTTCTAGAGTCTTATTAGGACTTGTTTCACAAAACTTTGTTTTTCCCATTCCACGACCTACAAAATATGCACCAATATCAGCACCTGCTACTATTACTAAAAGCCATAAAAGTGACATTACTCCATATTCAATATATAAAGTTAATAAAAATAGAAAAGAAGCCGTTGGATATAAAAGTGGTAAGAATATTTTCTTATCTAGGTTTTTTGTATAAGCTAAAACTGAAGCATACACTAGTGCTATTACAAATATCAAATCCTCTGGATTTGGATAAAAATATGCTACAAACCAAAGTGCACCTGTATATAAATAAATAGAGTCTATTTCTGTTTTATAAAGTCTTTGAGATTCACTAATTGCAACAACTAATAAAGCTCCAAAGAAAATCCACATTAAAAAAAATGAATCAATATAACCTATTAGCAAAACTGCTGCTATTAATGCAAGACCAGTTTTTATTCTTGTAGAACTGGATTTTATAATTTCTTTCATATTAAACCTAATATTTTGAGATAAAGTTGATTATACTAAAGTTTGGCTTTTTTTCAAATTTTAGACTTTTACACTTATTGTTGTATATGGATTATAAAGCACATTTGCAGCATTTTGAATTTTTACATTCCTTCTTTGGGTGAAATCAACCGCATAAGTTCCTCCAAAATCACTTGAAAAAGCAGCACAGATTTTTGCTGCTTTTTCTATTACTGAATCAGGAATTGTTTTCTTAGTATTTTGAACAATTACGTGACAAGAAGGTCTATCTTTTAAATGAAACCAAAAATCACTTGCTTTTGAATTTTTAAGAAGATATATGTTTTCTCGTTCACTTGTTCCTAGCATTATCTTATATCCTTCAAAAAAGAAGCTTTCATACATTTGAGATTTTTTTGTTTTAGTTTGATTTTTTTGTTTTTTAGGATACAAAAATTCCATTTCATCAATAGAGTTTGAATTTTCTAGATTATAAAGCATTCTTTTTAGAAACTCTACTTTTTCTTCTAAATTATCTTTTTCTATTTTTATATTTATTGCTTTATGTTTTGCTTTTTTCGCTCTTTTAAATAAATCATTTGAATATGTTGAAGCAAGCATTTTTGTATTAAGTTCAACTTCTATTTCTTCACCCGCATAACTTATAGTTTTAAAAGATTTTTGATAAGCTTTTAAAGAGTGAAGATTACTCAAAATAAGATTTGCTTTTTCATATAATTCATTTGATTCAAGTTCTAGTTCTTCTTTTTTTGGCAAAGAAGAAACAGTCTTTTCTAATTTTCTAAGTTTTTTATTCACTTGTGTGATTTTTTGTTTCTTATAGTTTTCAATATCTCTTGCTTCTATATCTTCATATACCTTATATAAATAAGCATCAATATCTTCAACTTCTTCAATTTTTGGAATAAAACTTTGTTTTGGTACTTCATCAAGTTTAATTCCTACTTTTACAACTCTAGAAGAAGAAAATTCATCTATATGTCTTAAGGCTTCTAATATCACCCTATTTTCATCTAAGATAATAATATTAGTATGCTTACCTGTAAACTCAAGCTGTAGTATAGTAGTAAGTTTTTTATAGGAAGAAGAAGAATTTACTTTTATATTAATAATTTTATCATCATTATATAATTCAATATCTTCTATTTTTGAGTTATAAAACCTTTTTTGTAGCACCACATCAAAAGGAGCATTGAAATCTTTTTTAGCTTTTATTGTATTTACACGCTTATAAATAAGGCTATTCCCCTTTGACATATCAAAGTACAGGTTATTTTTATTATTAAATTCTATTATAATAATATTGTTATCAATTCTCTTTAGAAGCTTTATATTTTGGGCATTTTCTTTTAGGTATGCAACAACCTCTTTTAACAAATAATATTTCACGATTAATTCACTTTTTCTTATTAAAGTA
>JBFHGG010000116.1:0-7199 GCA_041583235.1 Halarcobacter sp. | reverse complement strand
GTCCTTCTTAAATTGGAGTGAAATTATATACATATATATATTAATTTAAGCTTAAACTGTTTACTAATTGTTTAAATTCTTTTCCTCTTTGTGCATATGACGTAAATTGATCCAATGATGCAGCAGCTGGTGAGAGCACTGCAACACTGTTATTATCGTGCTTTTTAGCTATTTTTAAAACAGCATTTTCTAATATTTTACATTCATTAAATTTAATATTAAATTTTTCACAATAGAAGTTTATTCTTTTAATATTAGATCCAATTGCAAATACTTCAATATTTAAATCTTTTATATATTCAAATAAAGGTTCGATATTTGCACCTTTATCATCCCCTCCTAATATTAAATATATTTTTTTTTCTAAGTAAGCAGTTAATGCATTTTTACTTGCATCAATATTTGTTGCTTTTGAATCATTAATCCATAATCTATTATTTTTATCTTTTAACTCTTCAACTTTATGCTCATCAATAGTAAAAGTATTTATTTTTTCATAATCTACCTCATCAAAAATAATCTTCTTTGAAGCAAGAGCTAATAAGGAATCTAATAAAAAAGGTTCATTAAATTTTATATTTTCTTTTTTTATATCAAAAAATTCACATAAATCATTTGAGTTTTTATAAACTATCTTATATGCATTAGTTTTATAATCTTTAAACTCTTCAGGAATAATAGCTATTTCACCCTCTTGCATCAAATCTAAGGGCTTTAATTTTGCTTTTTTATACTCTTCATAAGAACCATGCCAAGTTATGTGGTCTTCGCTTATGGGAAGAAGTATATAAAGATTTGGTTTTGCTTTTTTTGTATAATGAAAAGTAAACGAAGAAGTTTCTAATATCCAAATAGGAGCTTTTTTATCTAATAAAGAGATTGGTGTTCCAATATTACCCCCACATAAAGAGCCCTTTTCTTCTAATATATGTTGAATCATTTGTGTAGTTGTTGTTTTGCCATTAGTACCTGATATCCAAATAGAAAAAGGCATATCATCTGCAAGCAGATCATAATCACTACAAATATTATTAGATTTCTTTACCATCTCATTAGAGGGTGGAATACCAGGACTAACTATTGTTATATGATTTGAATTTAAATCATAGTCGTGAAAATCACTATCGTCATATAAAGTAACATCTTCAAATGTATTTTTTATAGCTTGAGCAGTAATTCCTTTGCCTAAGACTCGTATCCTTGTATTATGCTTCATCTATATTATCCTTCACATAAGATTTAAGCTGCTTAGCTCTTCATTAATGTTTTTTAACTTAGCTAAGTATGTATTATAAAAATTCTATCTAATTTTAAGACTAAGTAATGCAACAAGATTTGCCATAAAAGAGATTATCCAAAATCTAACAATAATTTTATTCTCTTTCCAACCTTTTTCTTCAAAATGATGATGGATAGGAGCCATTAAGAAAACTCTTTTTTGTCTAAGCTTATAAGAACCTACTTGCAAAATAACCGACACTGTTTCAATTACAAAAATTAAACCTATTAAAACTAATAATATCTCTGATTTAGCAACAATGGCCATATATCCCATAAAAGCTCCTATTGGTAAAGATCCACTATCTCCCATAAAAACTTGGGCAGGATGACAGTTATACCAAAGAAAAGCAATTAAAGAACCAATCATAGCGGTTCCTATAATTACAAGTTCTCCTGAAGTTTTAATATTAGGTAATAAAAGATATGTGGAAAATATTGCATGACCTGAGATATAAACAATAGCAGAGAGTGTTACAAATGCCATTATAGATGGAACAGTAGCTAAACCATCTAAACCATCTGTTAAATTAACTGCATTAGAAGAAGCAACCATAACTAATATCCAAAAAACAGCAGCAAGTAATCCCATATCAAATAATGGATATTTATAAAAAGGTGTATACAAGGTAGTTGTATGGTTATATATTATTAAGATACTTGCAATTATAAAAGATGCAAAAAATTGTAAAGCTAATTTTGCTTTTGGAGATAATCCAGCAGAATTCTCTTTCTTAGCTATTTTTGAATAATCATCTTTCATACCAATAAAAGAGAAAAATATCAAGGTTAAGATTGCTCCAACAACATAAAAATTATTAAGTTTTACAGTAACAATTGCAGCAATCACAGTCGATACAATAAATACAATTCCACCCATTGTAGGAGTTCCAGCTTTTTCTTGATGGGAATCAGGAGCATATTCATAAATAGGCTGTGAAGCGTTTTTTGATTTTGCCCAACGTACAAATTTCGGAAGTAAGAACATTGTTAAAAAGAATGCTATAAAAAAAGCAATACCCGCTCTTACTGAAATATATTGAAAAATATTAATTTCTAAATGTCTATATAACCAATAAAACAAATTTAAACCTTCAATTTCAGGAAAATAAACTCCTGAGTTTTTTTAAACTCCTTTTTCTTTTACAAAATATATTCAGCGAATACAGGAGTTAATTTTCATAGAAACATACAATGAGCTTTCAGCAAATTTATTCCTATGTTTTGTTATAATCGCGCAGATTATAATACAATATATGTTTCAAAAGGTTTAAACAATGAGTAAAAAAGCAATCTTAATTATTACAGATGGTATTGGGCATAACGAATCAAATAGTTTTAATGCATTAACAAATGCAAATACTCCAACATACGATTATCTATTTGAAAATGTACCCTATTCTTTAATTCATACTTATGGAAAGTATGTAGGACTTCCTGATGGACAAATGGGAAATAGTGAAGTTGGTCATATGACAATTGGTTCAGGTAGAGTTTTATATCAGGACTTAGTAAAAATAAACATTGCAATTAAAGATAATACATTAAAAGATAATGAAGTTCTAAAAAATACAATAGAAAAATCAAATAATATTCATTTAATAGGTTTAATCAGTGATGGTGGAGTTCATTCACATATAAGTCATATAATTGCTCTTGCTTTAATTGCTAAAGCTAAAGGTAAAAAAGTTTTTTTCCATATAATTACTGATGGAAGAGATGTTGCTCCGGACTGTGCTTCAAAATATGTACAAGAATTAGTTGATGTTTGTGATGAAGATATAAAAATCGCAACAATTTCTGGAAGATATTACTCTATGGATAGAGATAATAGATGGGATAGAGTACAAAAAGCTTATGATGCGATGGCTTTTGCTAATCCTAAAACATCAAATGATGCATTATCTTATATTAAAAATTCATATAAAGAAGAGATATTTGATGAATTTATAAATCCATGTGCCTTTGAAGATTATAATGGTTTTTCTAAAAATGATGGAATAATTTTCTGTAATTTTAGATCAGATAGAATGAGAGAAATGTCTAATGCAATTGCAAATAAAGATTTTACTAACTTTACAAGATTTGAAGAAATATTAAATATTGCAACAATGACACAATATGATAAAAATCTACCTTTACCTATACTTTTTCCTAAAGAAGCTCCAAAGAATACCTTAGCAGAAGTTATTTCAAATGCAGGTTTAAATCAATTACATACTGCAGAGACTGAGAAATATGCACATGTTACTTTTTTCTTTAATGGAGGAATTGAAGAACCTTTATTAAATGAAACAAGAGTTTTAATACCTTCTCCTTCTGTTACAACTTATGATTTACAACCTGAAATGTCTGCTCCTGAAGTTGGTGTTGCAGTAAGAGAAGCTATGGATGCAAATACTGATTTTATTGTTGTAAATTTTGCAAATGGTGATATGGTTGGGCATACAGGAGTTTTTGAAGCAGGTATTAAAGCAGTTGAGGCAGTGGATAAAGAGCTTGGGCTTATAATAAAAAAAGCTAAAGAACAAGATTACTCTTTAATCTTAACAAGTGATCATGGAAACTGTGAACAAATGAAAGATGAGAATGGAAAAGCTTTAACTAATCATACAGTTGGAGATGTTTACTGTTTTGTTATTGCAGATGATGTAAAAGAGGTAAAAACAGGTAGTTTAAATAATCTAGCCCCTTCAATTTTAAAATTAATGAAAATAGAAAAACCTTCTGAAATGGATGAGGCTTTAATTTAAAATGTCAAATGCTGTAGATATAAAAAGACTACAAATAAGTGTAGAAAATAAAAATCTAGTAGATATTAGTTTTTTAATAAATTCTTCTACAGCCTTAATAGGACAAAGTGGAAGTGGAAAATCCTTAACATTAAAATCTATTTTAAATCTTCTTCCTAATAATTTAAATTTAATATTTGATGTTGATTGTGAATTTAAATTAGATAGTTCTAATATTGGATTTATTCCACAAAATCCTTTTACTTCCCTTTCACCTATGACAAAAATAAAAAAACAATTTTTTTGTGATGATAAGAAAAAAGAAGAACTACTTAAACTTGTTGGACTTGAAAACTTTGTATTAGATAGATTTCCAAGCGAATTAAGTGGAGGTCAATTACAAAGAGTTGTAATTGCAATTGCTTTAAGTAATAAAATAAAATTATTACTTCTTGATGAGCCAACTACTGCTTTAGATGAAAAGTCTAAAAAAATCATTCTTGATTTAATTAATCACTTAAGTAAAAAACTTGGTATTTTAATCTTATTTGTAACACATGATATAAACTCTATTAAAAATATTTGTAATGAAATTGTTATAATAAAAAATGGTCAAATTATAGAAAGTGGTTTAACCTTAGAAATTTTAGAAAACCCACAAGAAGATTACACAAAAGAACTTATTAATTCAACTTTTGAAAACAAAGAATTTAGGAAATAAATATGATGAAATATATTTTTACATTTATACTGATAATTACAGTTGGAGTTGCTGCTTGGTTACTACAACTTTATTCAGATATTAGACACGATATTGATGAAGTAATAAACTATAATCCACCAAAAACTACACAATTTTATGATAAAAAAGGAAAACTTATTGCAAATATTTTCAATAAAGAGCATAGATTATATGTTAAATACGAAGATATACCAGCAAGAATAGTTGAAGCCTTAGTTGCCATTGAAGATACACAATTTTTTGAACACAATGGAGTAAATCCTGATGCAATTTCTCGTGCAATTATAAAAGATTTAAAAGCTATGAAATTAGTTGAAGGAGCTAGTACTTTAACTCAGCAATTAGTGAAAACATTAGTTTTAAGTAGAGAAAAGAAACTTCTTAGAAAAATAAAAGAGGCTTTACTTGCAATTAGACTTGAAACAATATTAACAAAAGAAGAAATTTTAGAAAGATATTTAAATCAAGTATATTTTGGTCATAGTTATTATGGTATAAAAACTGCAGCACAAGGATATTTTAGAAAAGATTTATATGAATTAAATATAAAAGAAGTAGCAATTTTAGTTGGATTACCAAAAGCTCCAAGCTTTTATGACCCAACTAGAAATCTAAAATTTACATTAACAAGAGCAAATCAAGTTGTTAAAAGAATGCATACCTTAGGTTGGATAAATACAAATGAATATGAAAATGCAATAAACTATATTCCAACTGTTTATGATGACACCTTAACTAAAAATAAGGCTCCTTATATTATTGATTATGCATTAAAAATTTTACAAAAAGATATTAAAGACATAAGAGATGGTGGATATAAAGTAAATTTAACAATTGATTTAGATGCACAAGAAATTGCAAGAGAAGCATTAAATGTCGGATATGAAGGCATTTTAAAAAGAGATAGTAAACTTCAAAAAAATAAAAGAAATAACGTTGATTCAAATAAAAATCCAGTAGATGAAGGATATTTTATAGAGAGTTTAAATGGAGCTATGGTTTCAATTGAAAATAATACAGGGAAAATATTAGCTTTAGTTGGAGGGATTGATTATAAAGAATCAGCTTTTAATAGAGCAGTTCAAAGTAAAAGACAACCAGGATCTGCGGCCAAGCCTTTTCTTTATCAAACAGCTTTAGATCTTGGATATTCACCTGCATCACAATTAATTGATATAGGAAGAACTTATGATTACAAAGTTAATGGGGAAGAGAAAAAATGGCAACCCAAAAATTATGGTGGAAATTTCAGAGGTGTTATTAGCTTAAGAGAATCACTTATTAAATCTAGAAATCTTGCTACAATTAATCTTGTTACAGATGTTGGAATTGCAGATATGTATAAAGGCTTAGCATCATATGGAATTACTGATGTTCCTAGAGATTTATCAATAACTCTTGGTTCCTTTTCTATTTCACCACTTGATTTAAGTAAGGCATATAGTGTATTTTCTAATAATGGAATACAAGTTACTCCATATATGATAAATAGTATAGAAAATAGTAATGCAGAAGTTACTAATTTTGAAGCAATTGAGAATTATGTAAACTCTCCTGAGCAAATATATTTAATGAAATCTATTTTAAGAGATGTAGTAAAAAGAGGAACAGGAAAAAGAGCAGCTGTTAAAGGAATTGAATTAGCAGGAAAAACGGGAACAACAAATGATAATATTGATGCATGGTTCTGTGGCTTTTCCCCTACAATACAAACAATTGTATGGTATGGGAATGATGATAATAGACCTATGAGAAGAAGTGAGGGGGGAGGATCAACTGCTGCTCCTGCATTTGCACATTTTTATAAAAAATATCTAGAAATTCATCCGGAAATAGAAAGAACTTTTACAATGCCTGAGAATGTTAAAACTTCTATAATTAATGGCAAGAAAGAGTATTATACAGATTTATCTCCACTTCCTGAAATAGAAATTCCAATTACTAATCAAAATTCTGATGGAGAAAGTATACAATTTTAGAATAAATAAAATTGTATTTTTAATTTTATATAAAAAAAGGGCTAGTCAAATCAGACTAGCCCTTTTTTATTTCTAAACTAAATTTGTTAAATTATTAACAAGAATAAGTTGATTTAAATTCGAATGCTGTTGGTCTAGCTTCATCAGGATGAACCTGAGTAACGAATTTGTAATGTTGATAAGTGTCAACCATATCTTTTGTAAATACAGGTTGTAAGAAATCATTATCTCTAATTAAAGCTTCTAATGAACCTCTTAATGTATGAGGCATTTGAGGAATATTTCTTTCTCTAATCTCATCTAAAGGCATTTCAAATAAATCTTCATCCATTGGACCAATTGGTTCAATTTTATTAGCAATTCCATCAAGCCCTGCCATTAACATAGCTGCAAATCCTAAATAAGGACAAGCTGTTGAATCTGGGAATCTCATTTCAATTCTAGTTGCTTTTTCACCAGCCCCATAAG